>NZ_CALLUR010000029.1:0-3042 GCF_938010445.1 uncultured Thermus sp. | reverse complement strand
CCCCGGGCGCCTTGCACTCGTGGGAGGTGGGGTATGTCCCCAAGGGTTTGGTGGAAGGTGGCGGCGCTTTTCCTCCTGGCCTTGGCCCTGGCCCAGGGGGAGGTGGACCCGAGGGAGGAGGCCAAGCGGCAAAAGCAGCTCCTTTTGGAGACCGCGGGCATCCTGCCCACGGAGCTCATTGTGGAGCAGGGTAAGGAGCTCTTTAACCGCAAGGGCCCTAGCGGCAAGACCATGGCCGAGTGCGACTTCGGCCTGGGTAAGGGGGTGTTGGAGGGGGCCGCGGCCCGGCTACCCCGCTATTTCCTGGACACGGGCAAGGTGGAAGACCTGGATGGCCGCATCCTCACCTGCATGACCCGGGTCCAGGGCTTCCGGCCCGACCAGATCCGGCGCCAGGAGGTGGTGGCCGTGGCCTTCTACATCGCCAGCTTCTCCACCGGCAAGCCCATCCAGGTGCGCCTCCTTTTCCCGCAGGAAAGGGAGCTTTATGCCCTCGGGGAAAAGCTATTCTATGCCCGTAGCGGAGCCCGGGATGTAGGCTGCGCCACCTGCCACGTCACCTACGTGGGGCGCCGGGCGGGCGTGCTTCCCTACGCCGATGTCCTTGGCCGGGACAAATCCTGGACCCACTGGCCCGCCTACCGCTACTCCAACGACCAGATCTGGACCATGCAGGACCGGATCCGGGCCTGCTACGGCAACATCGGCCATCCCCAGCCCAACCTCTACTCCCTGCCCATCCTGGCCCTGGAGCTCTTTATGGCCTACCGGAATAACGGGGCGGTGGTGGAGGAGTGGCCGGCCTTTGTGCGGTGAGGAGGCGGTGATGAAGCTGAAAAAGCTTTTCCCTATCCTTTTAGCCACGCCTTTGGTGGTGGCCCTGGCCCAGTCGTACTTTAACCCTTCCGAGCTGGAGGCCATCAAGACCGGGGGCAAGGCCTACGCGGAGGTCTTCCTCAACCAGCGCCCGGACCAAGCCCTTTGCTCCTTCCACCGCAACCGTCTACCTGCCGACCTCCTGCCCCAGTTCCTGGAAGAGCAACGGGCCCTCATCAAGTACCCGGCTAGCGGCAAGCTCATGGGGGACTGGAAGAAGGGAGGGGCCATCTTTAACAACTTGCAGAAGGCCAACTGCTTCTCCTGTCATTTTGGCTCCCCTGTGCATCTGGGCGGGGATGTGGGGCCCAGCCTGGAGAAGTATGGCCTGAAGCGCGGCCAGTCCGAGGCCATTCAGCGCTACACCTACGAGGTCATCTACAACGCGTGGGCCTACTTCCCCTGCACGGTCATGTACCGCTTTGGTGCCCTGGGAGGCTTGACCCCCGAGGAGATCGCCGACGTGGTGGCCTACCTCCTGGACCCCGAGTCTGAGTTCAATACCAAGCCAGCGGTGGGGTCTAAATGAACCGTAGGGAACTCCTATTCCTCCTTTCTGCCCTGGCCGGGTTAGGGCCCAAGGGCTTAGCCCGGGTCCTGGAGGATCCTTCCCGCCTTTATAGCCTTCCTCCATACGGGGACGCTACCCTTCTCTACTTCTCCGACCTCCACGGCCAGGCCTTCCCCCACTACTTCATGGAACCTCCTAACCTCATCGCCCCTAAGCCCCTCATGGGCCGGCCCGGTTACCTGACTGGGGATGGCATCCTGCGCGCCTACGGGGTGGAGCGGAAGACGCCCTTGGCCTATCTGCTTAGCTACCTGGACTTCGTGGAGCTGGCCAAGGCCTTGGGCCCCATTGGGGGCATGGCCCATCTCACTGCGCTTATCCGTCAGCAAAAGGCCCAGGTGGAGGCGGAGGGGGGTAAGGCCTTGGTTTTGGACGGGGGGGATACCTGGACCAACTCCGGCCTTTCCCTCCTGACGCAAGGGGAGGCCCTGGTGGATTGGCAAAACCTCACCGGGGTGGACCATATGGTCTCCCACTGGGAATGGACCCTGGGGCGGGAAAGGGCCGAGGAGCTCTTTGGGAAGCTTAAGGGGGAACACCTTTCCTACAACGTAGTGGACGAGCTTTTCGGCGACCCCCTTTACCCCGCTTACCGCATCCATAGGATGGGCCGCTACGCGGTGGCCATTGTGGGAGCCACCTACCCCTACGTGAAGGTATCCCACCCCGAGGAGCTTACCCAAGGCCTTTCCTTTGCCCTGGACGAGCGCCGCCTTCAGGGGGCCGTGGACCAGGCCCGGGCGGAAGGGGCCGATGCCGTGGTCCTGCTTTCCCACAACGGCCTTCAGCTGGACGCGGCCTTGGCGGAGCGGGTTAGGGGGATTGACCTTATCCTTTCGGGCCACACCCACGACCTTACGCCCCTTCCCTGGCGGGTGGGGAAGACCTGGATCGTGGCGGGAAGCGCTGCCGGTAAGGCCTTGATGCGGGTGGACCTGAAGCTCTTTAAGGGAGGTATCGCCAATCTGCGGGTGAGGGTGTTGCCGGTTTTGGCGAACCATCTTCCCAAGGCCCAGGATGTGGAGGCCTATGTGGAGTCTAAGGTGGCCCCGCACCGCCAGCACCTTCTTGAGCCCCTGGCGGTTTCCGAGTCCTTGCTCTACAAGCGGGACACCCTCTACTCCACCTGGGATGAGCTGGTGGGGCGGGCGGTCAAGGCCCTTTATCCGGAGGTGGACCTGGTCTTCAGCCCGGCGGTGCGTTGGGGCACCACCATCCTCCCTGGGCAGGCCATCACCCGGGACCACCTTTACGCCTACTTGGGCTTCACCTATCCCGAGCTTTACCTCTTCTGGCTAAGGGGGGAGCAGATTCGGAGCACCCTCGAGGACATCGCCAGCAACGTCTTCACCCCCGACCCCTTCTACCAGCAGGGTGGGGACGTGAGCCGGACCTACGGGATTCGCTACGTCCTGAACCCCGATGCCCCCACGGGCCAGCGCATCCGGGAGGTGGAGGTGGGGGGCAAGCCCCTGGACCCCAACCGCCGCTATCTGGCGGCCGCCTATGGGGGCAGGCTCCAGCGGGTGGGGGAGGCCAAGGCGGGCTACGAGCCCAGGCCCATTTACCAGGTGGTGGAGGAGTACCTGAAAGGA
>NZ_CALLUR010000028.1:0-7274 GCF_938010445.1 uncultured Thermus sp. | reverse complement strand
GGCTTAGGACGCTGGTCTTGGCCTCCTCCTGGGGCAGAAGGGCCCCATTCATCCAGATGAGCCCCGCTTGGATATGCACATCCCCACCTTTGGCCTCGGGCTTGATCATGGCCAACCTCCGCCCCCATCATAACGCTTTTTCGCTTCCGGCCCTTTAAGCGTATCCCCTGAACCCCCTTACCACGTCCTCGCCAGACCCAGGGCCTTTGCCCATGAACTCCTTCCAAGTGGGCTCCACACATGGCCGAGAAAAGCCCTCGGTGCCCCTTCTCCCCACCTACAAGGCCCCATACCTCCCCCCCGGCAAGGCCTGGGCCAGGCCCTTCAGCTCCAGGAGGGTGAGGAGGGAAAGCACCCGCTCTGGGGGCAACCCCAAGGCTTGGGCCAGGTCCTCGGGCAAGGCCTCTCCCTGCCGCAGCAGGGCGTAAAGCCCTTCCTCCTCCTGGGAAAGCTCCAGCGCCTTCCTGGGCTTTCCGGAAAACCCCAGGTAGGAGAGGACGTCCTCCGCGGAAAGCACCGGGTAAGCCCCGTCCTGGATAAGGCGGTTGGCCCCCAGGGAGTTTTCGTCCGTGGGCCGGCCCGGCACCGCCAAGACCTCCTTGCCCAGCTCCAGAGCGTAGCGGGCGGTGATGAGGGCCCCGGACTCCAAGGGGGCCTCCACCACGATCACCGCCCGGGCAAGCCCAGCGATGATGCGGTTTCTCCGCGGGAAAAACTCCGGCTTGGGACCGGTGCCCAAGGGAAACTCGGAAACCAGGTCCATCCTGTGGGCCAGCTCCCGGTGCTCGGGGGGATAGAGGCGGTCCAAGGCACTCCCCAAAACCCCCAGGGTCCGCCCTCCTCCCTCCAAGGCCCCAAGGTGAGCCTCCCGGTCAATGCCCCGGGCCAGACCGGAAAGCACCGCAACCCCCGCCTCGGCCAGCTCCCGGGCCAGCCTCCGGGTAAAGAAAAGGGCCCAGGAGGAGGCCTTGCGGGTACCCACGATGGCCACCGCCCGCCCTTCTTCCGGAAGTTCTCCCTTCAGGTAAAGATGGGTGGGAGGCTGGGGAAGCCGCCTGAGCCCCTCGGGAAAAGCTTCCTCCCACAGGCCCAGGATGCGCACCCCCAAGGCCGCTGCCCGCTCCCTTTCCCTCCCGGCTTGCTTTTCCGCCTGGGGAAGCCCTATCGCCGCCTGAGGAAAGCGCTCTTTTAAAGAACGCACCGGGTTTTCCTCAGCCAAAAGCTCCAGAAGCCGCTTGGGCCCGATGCCGGGAAGCAGGGCCAGGGCTAGGGGATCCACGGCTTAGGAGTATACTGAAAAACCTGGGCCACGGGCAAAGCCCGTATTCCGCCCTTGGTTGCGGGCCAGGCCCGTGGCTGGAAGGTCCGGCCCCAGGCCTCAAGGCCAATCCCCGGGGGCCGGGATGACCTAAGGACCATGGAAGAGAAAACCTATTCCGGATTCGTGGCCATTGTGGGCAAGCCCAACGTGGGCAAGTCCACCCTCCTCAACAACCTCCTGGGGGTGAAGGTGGCCCCCATCAGCCCCAAGCCCCAGACCACCCGCAAGCGCCTTCGGGGCATCCTCACCGAGGGCAACCGCCAGATCGTCTTCGTGGACACCCCAGGCCTCCACCAGCCCATGGACGCCCTGGGGGAGTTTATGGACCAAGAGGTGTATGAGGCCCTGGCCGACGTGAACGCCGTGGTCTGGGTGGTGGACCTGCGCCACCCCCCTACCCCGGAGGACGAGCTGGTGGCCAAGGCCCTAAGGCCCCTGGTGGGGAAGGTGCCCATCCTCCTGGTGGGCAACAAGCTGGACGCGGCCAAGTACCCTGAGGAAGCCCTAAGGGCCTACCATGCCCTCCTTCCCGAGGCGGAAACCCGGACGCTCTCCGCCTTGGACGAGCGCCAGGTGGCCGAGCTTAAGGCGGAACTCCTGGCCCTCCTCCCCGAAGGCCCCTTCTTCTACCCCGAGGACTTCGCCAAAAGCGATCAAGACTTCGGGGAGTGGGTGGCGGAGATCATTCGGGAAGAGGCCATGAAGCGGCTTTGGCACGAGGTACCCTACGCGGTGGCCGTGAAGACCGAGGAGGTGGCGGAAAGGGAAAACGGCGTCCTCTACATCAAGGCCATCCTCTACGTGGAACGCCCCTCCCAGAAGGCCATCGTCATCGGGGAAGGGGGCCGGAAGATCAAGGAGATCGGCCAGGGGGCCAGGAAGCAGCTGGAGGTCTTCTTGAACCGGAAGGTGTACCTGGACCTCGAGGTCAAGGTCTACCCCGACTGGCGCAAGGACCCCGAGGCCCTAAGGGAGTTGGGCTATCGCTCCAGCCTCGGGTGAGGCCGGCATTCCCCGTTTGGCCTTTTCCGGTTACCATAACCCTATGCCCTGGCTCCTTCCTCGAGGCATCGCCCCCCTTCAGGAAAAGGCCCTGGAGCGTTTCCTTGGGGGTCTGGTGGAAAGGCTTTCCGACCCCAGCGTGGACCGGAGCGCCCTGGTGCGGGAGGAGCTGGCCCGCCTCCTCTATGGCCGGCCCTATGCGGAGCTCTTGGAGCTAAGCCCCTTGGCCGCCATGGGGCTAGACCCCGAGGGCATCACCTTTGAAGCCGAGTACTACGCCGCCACCGACCAGGAGAAGTTCCAAAAGGTGAAGCCCCTCCTCTGGTTCTGGAAGGTTTTGGACCTCACCCCCATCGGCCAGTCGGTGCACTCGGGGGTGGCCATCCGCCGGGCCTTAGCCCCCTTTATCTTCAAACGGGTGGGCAAAAACCCCAAGTTCTTCCAGAACGTGGAGTTTTCCGTGGGCTACAACCTGGAGCTGGGCGATGACGTGGTGGTCCACCGCTACGTGCTCTTGGACGACATCGGGGGGATAAAAATCGGGGACCGCACCTCCCTCTCCGACTACGTGAACGTCTACAGCCACACCCACCACGTCCTGGCCTCCCCCGACGTGACCCTTAAGGAAACCATCATCGGCAGCGGGGTACGCATCACCTACCACGCCACCATCCTGGCCGGGGTGCGCATTGGGGACGATGCCATGGTGGGCACGGGGGCCATTGTCACCAAGGATGTCCCCCCCCACGCCATCGCCCTGGGCATACCCGCCAGACCCGTGCGCTACAAGGTGCGCCACGACTGCCCTTACTGCCGCAAAGGGGAACCTCACCCCTCGGACCTCATCCCTAAGGCTCCCGACCGCAAGGGCAACCCCGACTACCCCGATTTCCTGCCCCCCGGCTTCGGCACCCGGGAGGCCTAGGCATGTGGACCAAAGAGGAGCTGGATCGGTACCACCGGCAGATGATCCTGCCCCAGGTGGGGCCCGAGGGGCAGGAAAGGCTGAAGGGCTCCTCCGTGGTGGTGGTGGGGGCCGGAGGGCTTGGGGTTCCCGTCCTGCAGTATCTGGTGGCAGCCGGGGTAGGCCGGATCGGCATCGTGGAGATGGACCGGGTGGAGGTTTCCAACCTCCACCGCCAGGTGCTCTACACCACGGAGGACGTGGGCAAGCCCAAGGCCCTGGCCGCCAAGGAGCGCCTGCTTGCCCTCAACCCCTGGGTGCAGATAGACCCCTACCCCGTGCGCCTCACCTCGGAAAACGCCTTGGAGATCCTGAGCCCCTACGACCTGGTGGTGGACGCCTCCGACAACTTCCCCACCCGCTACCTGGTCAACGACGCTTGCGTGTTTCTGGGAAAACCCTTGGTCTACGGGGCCATCTACCAGTTTGACGGCCAGATGGCGGTCTTCCACCACCCCACCCCCGAAGGGGAGATGGGACCCTGCTACCGTTGCCTCTTCCCCAAGCCCCCTCCCCCGGGAAGCGTTCCCTCCTGTGCCGAGGCGGGGGTTTTTGGGGTTTTGCCGGCGGTGGTGGGAAGCCTCATGGCCGCGGAGGCCCTCAAGGTGCTCCTGGGGATCGGAAAACCCCTGGCCGGGTCTTTGGTCCTCTACGACGCCCTGGAAGGCCAGTTCCGTAGGCTATCCCTACGCCGCAACCCCGCCTGCCCGGTGTGTGGGGACCATCCCACCCAGCGGGAACTGATGGATTATGAGGCCTTTTGCGGCCTATAGACCGGCCTTTAGAAAGCGCTTGGCTTCCCCGCCCCATTGCCCTCCGGGGGCGCTGGAGGCCGTGGCCTGGTGCAGGGATTAACCAGGGTCCCCACCTTGGCTTCCGCCAAGGTGGGGTGGGATTGGGCCCCCGCCTCCCCAACGCCCTTAAGCCCGGGCCTCCAAGGGCACGTAGGGCACGCCCAGCTCACCGATGTACTTGGCATCCGGCCTGAGAAGGCGGTTATCCAGAGCCTTGTACTCCAAGATGTGCCCCACCCAGCCGGAGATGCGGGCCACGGCGAAGATGGGGGTAAAGAACTCCAGGCCAAAGCCCAGGTCCGAGTAGACCACCCCGGAGTAGAAGTCCACGTTGGGGTAGATGCCCCTGGGGTTCAGAACCTTCCCCGCCTCCTCCTCCACGATCTTCAGGATCTGGTACTCGGTGGAATGCCCGTGGGTTTCCGCCACGATGCGGGCCAGGCGCTCCAGGACCCCGGCCCTGGGGTCAAAGGCCTTATAGACCCGGTGGCCCATGCCCATGATGCGCTCCTTTTTGGCCAGCTTCTCCCGCACCCAGTCCCGGGCCCTTTCCGGGGTGCCGATCTCCTGGATCATCTTCATCACCGCCTCGTTGGCCCCGCCGTGCCTGGGGCCCTTGAGGGAGGCCACGGCGGCGGTGATGGCCGAGTAGAGGTCGGTTTCCGTGGAAAAGGCGGCGATGGCGGTAAAGGTGCTGGCGTTAAAGCCGTGCTCCGCGTGCAGGATGAGGGCAGCGTCCATGAGGCGCTCCTGCTCCTTGGAGGGCTCCACCCCGTTGGCCATATACAAAAAGTTGGCGGCGTGGGAAAGGTCCTCCCGCGGGGGCAAGGGCTCCTTGCCCTCCCTTAAGCGCTTGTTGGCGGCCACGATGGTGGCGAACTTGGCGATGAGGTCTAGCCCCTTACCGTAAAGGGCCTCTTGGGAGATCTCCCCCTCGGTGGGATCCAGCATCCCCAGCTCGGAAACCGCCGTGCGCAGGAAGCTCATGGGATGGGCCCCTAGGGGATACCGGCGGAAGGACTCCAGAAGGTGATCCGGCAAGGCCCGCCTTCGGGCTAGCTCTCGCCCGAAGGCCTCCAGCTCTTCCCCTTTGGGAAGTCTCCCGTGTAGCAGAAGAAAGGTGGTCTCCTCAAAGGTGCTCTTCTCCGCCAGCTCCTGGATGGGGATGCCGTAGTAGTAGAGGCGGCCCGCCTCCCCGTCAATGAAGCACATCCGGCTTTCCGTGAAGAGCACGCCCTCCAAACCCCTTGCCACTTCCATATCCGGCCTCCTTTTCTGCACCCCAAAGGTGCTTCCCTGCTCATCATACCAGGGCCCAACCGGCCTTCTGCTAGACCCTATAGGGCATCCTCCTGCAGGATGAGGGTCTTCAGGTAGAGGCTTTCCGGCACGTGCAGGCTCCAGGGATGGTCCTGGGGCTGGTAGGTGAGGCCGTGCACCCTAAGGCGCATCCCCCGGTCGGCGGCCGCCCGCCGGGCCACCTCCAAAAGGTCGTCCGCCTTTAGGTAGTAGCTACACGTGGAAAGCCAGAGGTACCCTTCGGGGGCCAAGAGGCGCAAGGCCTCCCGCAGGAGGTCCACCAGGTGCCGCTTCATGGGGGAAACCTCATCCGGACGCTTCACCAGGGTGGGCGGGTCCAAGAGGATGTGGTGGAAAGGCCCTTGAAGACCCCTCAGCACCTCCAGGGCCTCCCCGTGGCGGATGTCCACCCTAAGGCCCAGCCGCATGGCCGCCCGGTCCAGGACGGAGAGGGCCTCGAGGTCCTTGTCCACTGCCAGGGCGTAGGCCCCTTTCCGGGCCGCCCTGAGGGCAAAGCCCCCCACGTAGCTATAGACGTCCAACACCCTCTCCCCTGGGCGCACCAGGCCTTCAAAAAGGCGGCGGTTTTCCCGCTGGTCCAGGTAAAACCCCGTCTTCTGGGCCAGGACCAGGGGAATGGAAAAGAGGAGGCCATCCTCCTCCACCTCCAAAACCCCAGGCACCTCCCCGTAGACCACCCCTACCCTCTCGGGAAGGCCTTCCTGCCTCCTGGCCTCCACATCGCTTCGCTCATAAACCCCCTTGGGGGACACAACCTCCAGAAGGGCCGGAAACCACACCCCCCTTAAGGCCTCCATCCCCCGGGTACGGACCTGGAGGACCAACACCTCCCCAAAACGGTCCACCACCAGCCCAGGAAGCCCGTCCGCCTCCCCGTGCACCAGGCGGTAGCTTGGGCCCATCCCTTCCCGCCTCCGGAGGGCCCGCTGAAAGCGGGCTAGAAAAAAGGCCCGGTCCAGCGGCCCAGGGTCAAAGCGGTAAGCCCGGAAAGGGATGCGGGAACCGGGGTCCAGGTAGCCCACCGCCACAAAGCTCCCATCGGTAGCCACTGCCTCCGCCACCCCTGCTTGGGAAGGCATCTCCTCCAGCTCATCCCGATAGAGGTTGGGGTAGAAGTTGCGGACCTTCCTCTCCTTTCCCGGCTTGACCACCACCCTAAGCACAGGCCCAGCATACCCTTGTGCTACCTTGGAACCATGAACCGAAAGCGTTGGCTAGCCCTTCTCCTTTTCCTGACGGTGGCCCTTCTGGTGGTGGGCCTGGGGCGCCTAACCCAATCCCGGGAAAACGGCCATCCCTGGCGGGAAACCCCCCTATATGGCCGCGGCGAAAAAGTGGTCCTCCTGGAAGTGGTGGGGAGCATCCCCGCGGGGAAGGACCTCGAGGACCTCCTCTCCAAGATCCGCCAGGCCCGGGAGGACCAAAGCATCCGGGCCGCCGTCCTCTTCGTGAATAGCCCTGGGGGTAGCGTAACGGAAACCGAGGCCATCCACCGGGCCCTAAAGGGCCTGGCCCAGGCAAAGCCCCTGGTGGCCGCCTTCGGCACGGTGGCCGCCAGCGGGGGCTACTATGTGGCCACCGCCGCCCAGGAAATCCTTACCCCGGCCACGGCCATCACCGGCTCCATCGGGGTCATCGCCACCCTCCCCCAGGTCCAGGGTCTGTTGGCCAAACTGGGCGTCCAAGTGGAGGTTCTCAAGGAAGGAAGGTTCAAGGACATGGGTTCTGGCCTAAGGCCCCTCACCCCCGAGGAGCAAGCCATCCTCCAGGGCTATATGCGGGAGGCGTACCGGCTTTTCCTGGCCAGGGTTAGCGAAGGAAGGCGCCTTTCCCCGGAGAGGGTGCGGCTCCTGGCCGATGGCCGCATCTACAC
>NZ_CALLUR010000027.1:0-9987 GCF_938010445.1 uncultured Thermus sp. | reverse complement strand
CCGGTGCCCCCCTCGAGGCTCCTCCCCCCGCGCACGGCCAAGGAGGTGCGGCGGGACCGCCCTCGGCGCTTGGTGGAGGAAGCGTTCCGCCATAGCCCGGGGGTGGTCCTAGCCGGAGGGGCGGGGTACGGGAAGACCAGCCTGGCCTCTGAGTTCACGGGGGTCTACCTGGCCCTGGCAGAGGAGGCCAAGGACCCGGCGGTTTTTCTCTGGCACCTCCTGGCGGCCTACCGGGAGCGGGTGGGGTTGGCTGAGGTGGCGGGGCTTTTGGAGGCGGGGGCCTGGCCTCGTGCTCTAGAGGCCTTGATCCAAGCCTTGGAGCCTCTGGGCTCCCACCTCTTGGTTCTGGATGAGGCGCATCGGGCAGAGAGTCCCGGGGTGCTTAGGGTGGTCCAAGGGCTTGTGCGCCTTCCGGGTATAAGGCTTCTGCTCCTCTCACGGAGGGCCACGCCCTTTGCCTTTTTCACGGTGTTTTCCGAACGGGAGCTGGCCTTTGATCCCCAGGAGGCCTGCCAGCTGGCCAAGGCGTTGGCCCCGGAGCTTCCGGCCTTTGAGGTGGAAAGGGCCCTCTCCCTGGTGAAGGGATGGCCCTTGGGTCTCCGGGTTGCCCTTTTGGCCATGCGGCGGGGGCTCAGGCCAGAGCTGGCTTTGGAGAGCGCCGAGGGGCTTTTGGCCTATCTGGCCTATGGCCTTCCTCGGGGGGTGTTGGAGGCGGCCTCGAGGCTGGCCCTTTTGGGGGAGGTCCCAGAGGCGGAAGGCCAGGCCCTCTTACCCTTTGCCGAGGACCTTCTGCTAGAGAGGCGGGAGGGGAAACTCTACTTCCATCCCCTGGTGCGCAGCGCCCTCAAGACCCTTCTTCCCGAGGCGGAGGCCCGGGGGCTCCTCACCAAGGCGGCGGAGGAGGCCCTAGCCCGGGGGGAGGGGATTCGGGCAGCCGAGTTCCTCCTGGAGGCGGGAAGGCTCGGCCACGTGGCGGATCTTTTGGCGCAGGAGGGGTTCTCCTGGTTGGCCCGTGGCCTCACCTACACCGTCTTGCGCCTCCTGGCCCACCTGCCGGAAGCCTTGCGGCGAGGGCGGCATAAGCTCGACCTCTTGGAAGCGGAGGCCTTGCGCCAGGCGGGGCGCTACCAGGAGGCGGAGGCTGCCTACCAAAAAGCCCTGAGGGCAGGGGAGACCCGGGCTTACCTGGGCTTGGCCCGGCTTTTCCTGGACACGGTGGAGCCGGCGCGAGGACGTCCCTACCTGGAGGAGGCTTTGAAGCTCTTCCCAGAGGAAGCCCGCCCCCTTTTAGCGGAGAACCTCCTGAACGAGGGCCAGGTAGAGGAGGCTGAGGCCCTTGGGCTTTCTGGGCCTCGGCTTCTCCTTAGGCAGGGAAGGCCAGGGAAAGCCTTGGCCTTGTTGCGGGAAAGCGCGGACCCTGGCTTGCATCGGCCACCGCAAAACCACCGGGAGGGAACCCTTCTCCGGGCTCTTTTGGAATGCGTGGCCGGGGATGCGGAAGAGGGCCTTCGCTGGGCGGAGCGGGGTCTGAGGGAGGCCGAGGTGCTAGGAAGTCCCTTCGGCATGAGCCTGGCTCAGGCCAGGCGGGGGCATGCCCTTTTGGCTTTAGGGCGCCTTGAGGAGGCCGGTGCGGCTTATCGGTCCGCCCTGGCCATGGCCGAGGGGGGTCCGGCGCGGCTCGAGGTGGAGGCTTTGGGGGGCCTAGCCGCCTTAGGGGATGAGGGAGCCTATAAGGAGATGGTGCGCCTGGCCCGGACCGCAGGGGATCTTTGGGTGGAGGGCTTTCTCACGCTCATGGTGGCGATGGCCTGGCTTCGCCGGGGACTGGTGTTCCCCCTACCCGCCCTACCCCTCCTGGACCCGTTTCTTCGGGCGTTGGTGGGGGCCTATCCCTTCCAGGATGGTTGGGAAAGCCTGCTGCTGGCTTACCCCTTCTTGGCTGGAAGAACGCTGTTCTCTCCCCCTATTGCCCGGGTGCGCCGGGCCCTTTGGCGGCTCGGTCGCCTTGGGGTCCCCTACCATCCAGGGGTCCGGGTAGAGATCCGGGTGCTTGGGGGGTTTGAGGTCCGGGTGGAGGGACGCCCCGTGCGCTTCCGCCGAGATAAGGCCCGGCTACTCCTGGCCCTTTTGACGGCTTCGGACTGGGAGAAGGAGGACCTCCTGGAGGCCTTGGCGGTTTCCCCGGGGGAGTTCCGGGTGCTGTGGTGGGAGGTGGTGAACGCCCTGGAGCCGGGGCGTCCCAGGGGCGCCAAGCCCTACTTCCTGCGCCAAAAACCCTATGGCCTCGTTGGCGAAGTCCCGGAACTGTACGTGGACCTTTGGGATCCCGAGGCTCCCCTTGCCCCACCCTATCTGGGTTTGGACCACCCTTTTCTTGAAGACCAGGCCAGGGCCTACTTGGAGGAACGGCGGCAGGCCCTTTTGCAAAGCCCGAGGTTTGAGGACTGGCTTTTGGCCTTGCGCCTGGATCCCCTGGATGAGGAGGTTCTGCGGCGGCTTTACGGCACCCCGGCCCAGGAGGAGGCCCTTCGCCTTCGGCAGAGGGCATTGGAGGAGTTGGGCTTGGAGGCAGGAACCCCTTAAACCGGCGCCTGGTCAATACCTCGGCCCCTCTCAACGGAGCTGGGATGGAAGGTAACCCAAACCCGGGGATCCCTTTTCGTCCCCGGGTTGGGGTTGCTGCCTTCTTCCGGGCGGTCTCTAAGTGGATTTCTTGGCCTGGCGCTGGCGCAACTCTTTCCAGAACACCACCATGGCGCTCACCACGTAAATGGAGCTGTAGGTGCCCACGAAGATGCCCACGAAGATGGCCAGGGAGAAGTCCCTGAGGACGCTTCCCCCGAGGAAGAGGAGGGCGATGATGGGCAGGAGGGTGGTGAGGCTGGTCATCACCGTGCGGGAGAGGGTCTGGTTGATGGAGCGGTTTACCATTTCCCGGTAGGGGATGCCCCGCATGAGCCTTTGGTTTTCCCGAATGCGGTCGGAGACCACGATGGAGTCGTTGATGGAGTAGCCCACGATGGTGAGCAGGGCGGCGATGGTGGGGATGGAGAACTCCAGGCCCAAAAGGCTATACATCCCCGCCACGATGGCCACGTCGTGGGCCACGGCCAGGACGCTGGCTACGCCAAAGGTCCAGTCAAAGCGGAAGGCCACGTAAATAAGGATGAGGCCTAGGCCCACCAAGACGGCCATCACCGCATTGCGGCGAAGCTCCGAGCCGATGGCCGGACCCACGGTTTCCGAGGTGAGGACGCTGGCCTTAAGCTCCCCGGCAAAAAGCCGCTCCAGCTCGAGGCGCTTTTCGTCGGGAAGGGGCGGGAGCTTAAGGGAGAACTCCCTGTAGTCGGCGGTGGGGGCCTGCACTTGGGTGATGACGGCCTCCTTGGAGGGAAAACCCTTGGCTTCTAAGAAGCGCCTTAGGCTGTCCACTCCTACCTCGGGGCTGGTGCGCAGGGTATACGCCGTCCCCCCGGTGAAGTCAATGGAGTAGTTGAACCCCTTTGTAAAGACCACCCCGGCGGCCAGAACCGCCAGGAGCAGCGTGGCTAGGGTGATGAAGCGGGCCGGGCCCATGAAGTTGAACTGGGGGTTCACCAGCCACATGGGCGGCTTGATCTCACCCCGGTCCGCCATGCGCTCCAGGAGGTAGCGGCTGAAGACCAGGTTGGAGAAGACGCTGGCCACCACCCCGAGGGCCAAGACCACGGCGAAGCCCCTGACGGGGCCGGTGGCGTACTGGTAAAGGGCGGCAGCGGCCAACAGGTGGGCAACGTTCACGTCCAGAATGGTGAGGGTGGAGTGCTTGAAGCCTTCGGGGATGGCCTGGCGGAACCTCTTCCCCGCCCTAAGCTCCTCCTTGATGCGCTCAAAGGAAAGCACGTTTCCGTCCACCGCCGCCCCCAGGGTGAGGACGAGACCGGCGATGCCGGGGAGGGTAAGGGTGGCCCCTAGGCCGGAAAGGAGCCCCAGGATCAGCACCGAGGTGTAGACGAGGCCCAAGGAGGCCACCAGGCCCAGGCTTGGGCCGTAGTAGGCGAAGATGAGGAGGAAGATGGCCAGGGTGCCGATGAGGGCGGAACGGATGCCGGCTTGGATGGCATCCTGGCCCAGGGTGGGGCCTATGGAGCGGATCTCCGCCACCTCCAGGGCTACGGGTAGGGCCCCGGAGCGCAGGACCAGGGCGATCTCGCTGGCCTCCTCGAGGCCGGAAAGCCCCTCAATCACCGCCTGGCCCCCGGTGATGGCCTGCCGTATGACGGGGGCGGTGTAAACCTTGCCATCCAGGACGATGGCGAGCCGTTTGCCCACGTTGGCCCGGGTGACCTCCTCAAACTTTTTGGCGCCTTCTGGGGTGAAGGTGAGGGAGACCTGGGGGCGGCCGAACTGGTCAAAGACCGCCCGGGCATCGGCCAGGTCCGCACCCGTGAGAAGGGCTGGGCCCAGGTCTTCGGGCTTGATGAGGTCCTTTTCCAGCTCTTCCCGCTTAAGCCTGGGGTTTTCCCTAAGGGCCTGGTTGATCTGGGCCACGGTGGTGCCTGTAGCCCCCTCTTTGAGGATGCGGAACTCCAAGACCGCCCGCTGGCCGATGAGCTTAAGGGCCCGGTCCTGGTCCGCCTGGGAGAGGCCCGGTAGCTCCACCACGATGCGCTTTTGCCCCTGGATCTGGATCAGGGGTTCCGCCACTCCCAGGGCGTTGATGCGGTTTTCCAGGACGGTACGGGCCTTTTCCAGGTCGTCGGGGGTGGGGCTTTCCACGGCGGCCTCGAGGAGGATGCGCAGACCTCCTTTAAGGTCCAGGCCCAGCTTTACCTTGGGCTCCCCTGGGGCCCAGGGCTTCCAGACCATGAGGAGGGCCAGCAGGAAAAGGCCAAGGAGCAGAAGTCCGTTGAGAAGCTTGCGGTTCATACGGTTTCCCTTCGGTTACACATGTGCCTGATTCGGTATCAGAAGCGCCTGAAGCCATAGAAACCCTACTTAAGGTGCGCCGGATGGCCTTTGGGGCTGGAGCCGGCGCGGGAGGGAACCCAGGCCTTAGCCTCCATCCATCTGGAGGCGGCCGTAGAGAAGGTAGAGGTGGGATGGGGAAAGGGTCCCTGGCACGGGCGGTGGGGCCTTTCGGTTCTGGGGTTTGCTGGGGAGATGGGGAGGCCGGGTGGGAGCCTGGGCCAAGGAGGTGGTCCCGCTCCCTTGCCGTTCCTCCTTCAGGACCCAGGCGGGCCCCTTCGCCTGAAGCCCTGCTTCCGCCTTTCCCCTGTCCGGGGGTGGTGGGGGCAGGCCCTGGAGGGCGAGGGCCAGGATGGCCAGGACGAGTCCCAGCCTCCCCCAGGCACCCCCCAGGATCGGCTGCCCGGGATACCCCAAGGGGAGGCTAGGGGCCATGGGATGCCTCCTGAGGGAGGACCACCGCCGGGAACCTCCTACGCCGGCACCTCCACCATCTGGAAAACCTCAAGGACATCTCCTTCCTGGAAGTCGTCGAACCCCTCGAGGCCAATGCCACACTCGTAACCCTGGGCCACCTCCCGCACGTCTTCCTTGAAGCGCTTCAGGCTGGCCATCCTGCCCTTCCAGATCTCCTCCCCCTTGCGCAACACCCGCACCTCGGCACTCCGCACCACCTTGCCCTGGGTGACCATGCATCCTGCCACCTGTTTGCCTCCGGGCAGGCGGAAGATGGCCCGCACCTCGGCCCGGCCCAGGACCTCCTCCTTGTATATGGGCTCCTTTTGCCCCTTCACCATGGCCCGGACCTCGTCGATGAGGTCGTAGATGATGCGGAAGGTTTTGAGGAGGACCCCCTTTTGCTCCGCCGCCTTCTTCACGGCACCGGAGGGGTTTACCCCAAAGGCCAGGATGGCGGCGTTGGCGGTCTGCGCCAGGAGGACATCGGACTCGGTGGGGGCCCCCACCTGGGCCAGGAGGACATTGATCTTCACCTCCTCGGTGCTCTCCTTAGCCAGGATGTGCTGGATGGCTTCCAAGGACCCTTGGGTATCCGCCCGCAGGATGAGGTTCACCTCTTTCTGCCCCTCCTCCTGTAGGGCGCGCAGGAGGTCGGCCATGGTCCTGGGGCGGCGCTCCCTTTCTGCTTCTTCCCGGGCCCTTCGCTCCTCCTTTCGCTCCTCGGTAATCTCCTTGGCCGCCTCGAGGTCCGGCACCCATTCCACCACATCCCCAGCGTGGGGAAGTTCCTGGAAGCCCAGGACCTGCACGGCGCTACCCGGTCCCGCTTCCTTGCGCTGGTTGCCGTCGGCGTCCATCATGGCCCGGATGCGGCCGTACACCTCGCCGGCCACCACGTAATCCCCCACCCGGAAGGTGCCCTCCTGGACCAGCATGTTGGCGATGATCCCCGCCTGCTTGTCCAGCCGGGACTCGAGGATAACCCCCCTAGGTTCGGCGTTGGGGTCGGCCCGGTAGTCCTCCAGCTCGGCGATGAGAAGGATCATCTCCAAGAGGTCCTGTACCCCCTGGCCGGTCTTGGCGCTGATGGGCACCACGATGGCCTCCCCCCCGTACTCCTCGGGCACGAAACCCCGCTCCATGAGCTGCCGTTTGACCCGGTCGGGATTGGCCTGGGGTAGGTCCATCTTGTTGAGGGCGAAGAGGATCCTGGCCCCGGCGGCCTTGGCGTGGGCGATGGCCTCGTCCGTCTGGGGCATGATCCCGTCGTCGGCGGCGATGACGATAACGGCGATGTCCGCCACCTTGGCCCCCCGCTGCCGGATGGTGGTAAAGGCCTCGTGCCCCGGGGTATCTATGAAGACCACCGTGCCCTGGGGAGTCTTCACCTCAAAGGCGCCCACGTGCTGGGTGATCCCCCCCGCCTCCTTCTCGGCGATGCGGCTTTTGCGCAGATAGTCCAGCAGGGTGGTCTTCCCGTGGTCCACGTGGCCCATGATGACCACCACGGGAGGCCTTCTAGGAAGGGCTTTCCTGCGCTCTTCTTCGGCCAGCTTTTCCTTTAGACCCCGTTGCTCCTTGACCAGTTCCCGCACCGCCTCCGCATCCTCCTCGGAAAGGGTGGAGGCGTGGGATTTGTAGGGAACCCCCATCTGGTCCAGGAGTTCCAGCAGCTCCTCGTTGGTCATGCCCAGCTCTTTAGCCAGCTGGTAGATGCGTATTTTGGCCATCCGTACCTCCTAAAAGGGTGGTAAGCGCTTCCGACAAGGCCTTCGCCCGGCCCCCGGCAAAGCGTCGGAGTTTCTTTTCCGTCCAGCACTCGGGGTTGTCGGGGCAGACATAGGCCCCCCTGCCCGGCAGTTTCCCCGAGGGGTCCAGGCGAAACCCCTCCGCCGTGAAGAGAATCCGCAAAAGCTCTCCCTTAGGCCGCCTTCTGCGGCAGGCCACGCACATGCGGATGGGGATGTGCTGCGCCATTACTCGGAAAGATTCCGGAAGAGTTTCTCAAACTCCTCTTTGGCCCGGCTGGTGGTTTCGGTTTCCTCCCTGGCGGCCTTGCGAATGGCCTCGTCCAGGTCGGAGATCTCCGCCTCCTCAAAGTGGATCTCGTACCCCGTGAGCTTGGAAGCCAGGCGTACGTTCTGCCCCCCGGTGCCGATGGCCAGGGAATGCTGGTCCTTGGTCACCTTGACCCGGGCCTTCTGCCCATCGGGGTCCAGCTCAATGGAACCCACCTGGGCGGGGGAGAGGGCGTTGCGGATGAACTCCTTGGGGTCCTTGGCCCAGAGGATGATGTCCACCTTTTCCCGGCCCAGCTCCGCGGAAACCGCCTGGATGCGTTGCCCCTTGTGGCCGATGCAGGCCCCGATGGGATCCACGTTGGGGTTGTGGGTCATCACCGCCACCTTGCTGCGGCGGCCGGGCTCGCGGGCGATGGCCTTGATCTCCACGATGCCCTCGGCGATCTCGGGGACCTCCTGCTTCAATAGGTGTTCCAGAAGCTTTTCGTGGGCCCGGCTCACGATCAAGGAAGGGCCTTTGGCCGAGCGGTCCACCTTCTTCAGGTACACCTTGAGGCGTTGGCCGGGATAGTACCGCTCGGTGGGGATTTGCTCGCTCTTCGGAAGGTAAGCCTCTCCCCGGCCCAGCTCCACGAAGACGTTGCCCCGGTTGTCCACCCGGGTCACCACCCCCGTGAGGACCTGGCCTTCCTTGTCCTTGTACTCGTTGTAGATGCGGTTGCGTTCGGACTCCTTGAGGCGCTGGGTGAGGATCTGGCGCAGGTCTTGGATGGCCATGCGGGAAAGGCCCTCGGGGTCAATGGGGAACTCCATCTCATCGCCCACCTGGACCTCGGGGTCGTACTCCAGGGCTTCGGAGAGGGCGATTTCCTTGTCGGGGTCCTCCACCTTCTCCACCACGCGGCGGACCTCCACCATCTCAATGCGCCCGGTCTGGGGATCAATGTAGACGTCCACCTCCGGGCCCTTGCCGGCATCTATCTCTTCCTTGCGGTATCCCTTCTGCCGCTTGATGTAGGCCTTGCGCAGGGCTTCCTTGAAGGCCTCGAGGACCTCCTCGGTGGTAACCCCCCGCTCCAAGGCCAGCTGCTGCATGGCGTCTATGAATTCCCGGTTCATCTCTCCTCCCTGTATCCCGTCTGTAGTGTTGTCTACCTAGGCTCCTCGGGCCACTCGGCGAGGTTGGCGCGGAAGGTACCGATCCTGAGGCGTTTTTCCTCCTGGCCCACCTGGAAGACCACCACGTCCTCCTCCACCCGGAGGATGCGTCCCACGAAGCCTTCCGGCCCCGGCACCTTGGCCTTAAGGCCTTGGAAGCGCTCAAAGTGTCGGCGGGTGAAGAGGGGGCGCTTGGGGCCGGGAGACTCCAGCAAAAGGCGGTAGCTTCCCGGGATGGGGTCCTCCCGGTCAAAGACCGCCTCAATGGCCCGGCTGGCCTGTTCCAGGTCCGCCACGCTGATGGGCCTCTCGTCCTTCCGTTCCAGGCGGACCAGGACCTCCCCGGGGGCTTCCCGCACCTCCAGGACCTCGAGGTCCAGGGGCCCTACCGCTTCCTCCACCAACCGCCAAAGGTCCACAGGCACCTCCCTACCTCCCTTCACAAAGGAAGGGTGGGCTTACACCCACCCCCCTCCCTTGGGAGCACTGGGCTCAGTTTACACCCAAAACCCCCTTGACTACAACCCCTTTAGCCTGTTACACTCAAGTTTGCCGGTCCGAGCCCGGCTTGGGACATGGGGGTGAACGGTCTCGACGGGGGTCGCCGAGGGCAGGTGGCGCGCCGAGGTGCGGGTGGCCTCGTAAAAACCCGCAAACGAATAAAGGCCAACAAGCCTGCTTACGCTCTCGCGGCTTAAGACCGCGACCCCGCCCGGAAGCCCTGCCGGGGGCTCACGGTAGCGGGGACACAAACCCGGCTAGCCTTGGCTAGGCTCCGTAACCCAAGGCGAAAACAAGCGGAGCTTGCCCTTGGCCGCCTGTCCGTGGGCTAAGCCAGGGGGACACCCGAAACACGGACTACGCGCGTAGAGGCCTGCCGTAGGGACTTTCGGACGGGGGTTCGACTCCCCCCACCTCCACCATCTAGCCCACCAGGAGCCCAAGTGGGCTCCTTTCTCCTATACCGAATGTGTAGCGTGGAACACATCAGGGTTTCATTGTAGATTAAGAGGGGGCTAGGAGTTGATAACATGATATCGGACAGAGAGTGGTCTTCAGAGCTTTACGCTATAGCGAAGCAAATCGCATCTTTTGAAGACGGTCCTACTGAGAGAGGGCGGACCACTGGAGAAGCTGGCGGTGGGCGGCAGTTTGAAAAGGTAGTTGCAAAAGGGTTTCTGGCTTTTGTTGAGCTTCTCTCTCGCTCTTTTTCCTTTATGGAAATCCTACAAGTTACTCAAGAGGACTATACTTGCAAAAATCCTTTTAGCGACGTGCTAGCAATAAGAAACCCAGAGAAGGAAAGGCTGTTGATATTCAAGCTGGGTGCACTAGCGCATTTTAGCAACAGAGAAGGTTATCTGGCTCCTCGCAGCTGTATCTCAATACCGGCGGACTTTTT
>NZ_CALLUR010000026.1:0-4714 GCF_938010445.1 uncultured Thermus sp. | reverse complement strand
CTTTTGGGCTTTCCTATAGGCATCCCTTCTCTCTTGTAGAGCGGCGTTATAGAGTTGACGACACAGGGAAAGCACCTTCTCCAGGTCTCGCCTTTGGGGTTTAGTGGGGTAGAGGCGGTACTTGAAAGCCTTCTTGTAGGTGCTATCCTGAATGCGCTTCACCTCCCATCCAGGTGGTGCCGGGTCCGGGGTGGGCGTACACCGCTGGACCATTTGCTCCTAGTGTAGCCCACTGTGGGGGGTCCATGTATCCCCGGACTGAAGGTCCGGGGCATTATGGACCCCCACGTCCCCCTTTTTCTGTAAAAGGGCGCCCCCCTGGGTTTCCCCAGGGGGGTTTCTGGTGGAGCCGAGGGGATTCGAACCCCTGACCTCCTCAATGCCATTGAGGCGCGCTCCCAACTGCGCCACGGCCCCAAGCAACGCCTATGGTACCGAGGGGGAAGCGTTTTGTCAACGGGTCCAGAGGCCTATGAGGAGGGCCAAGGCCACAAAGATGACCCCCAGGATGACGGTGAGGCGGTAAAGCCCTCCCGTGACCCCCCGGGCGGAGAAGAGGTCCGCCGAGCCCCCCATGAGGTCCCCAGCCCCCTGTTTGGGCTCCTGCACCAGCACCAGGTAGACCAAAAGCCCCGCCACGCCCAGGTAAAGGAGGATGACCAAGGTGTAGAGAAAGTCCATACCCTTACCACTTTAGCGCGAAGGCCAGGGTCTGTCCACCCGGCCCGGGGCAAGGTATAAAGGGGTGTGGAGCTGGCCGAGATCTACGCCGCCTCCCGGCGCATCGCCCCTTACGTGCACCGCACCCCCCTCCTCACCTCGAGGCTCCTGGATGAGCTTTTAGGCAAGCGCCTCCTCCTCAAGGCCGAACACCTGCAAAAGACGGGGAGCTTCAAGGCCCGGGGGGCGCTTTCCCAGGCCCTGACCCTGGAAAACCCCCGGGGGCTTTTGGCGGTGAGTAGCGGCAACCACGCCCAAGGGGTGGCCTACGCCGCTAGGGTCTTGGGGATCAAGGCCCTCATCGTCATGCCCGAGGAGGCAAACCCCTTTAAGAAGGAGGCCACCCGGGCCTACGGGGCCCAGGTGGTGGACCAGGGGGTTACGGTAGAAAACCGCGAGGCGGTGGCCAAGGACCTCCTCGTGGAGACCGGCTACGCCTTCATCCACCCTTTTGACGACCCCTTGGTCATGGCCGGGCAGGGCACCGCGGGGCTGGAGCTCATGGCCCAGGCGGGGAAACTCGGTCTTTTTCCGGAAGCGGTCTTGGTCCCGGTGGGGGGCGGAGGGCTCCTGGCCGGGGTGGCCACGGCGGTAAAGGCCCTCTCCCCCAGCACCTTGGTCCTGGGGGTGGAGCCCGAGGGGGCGGACGACGCCAGGAGGAGCCTGGAAACGGGCGGGATCGTGCGTCTTCCCCAGGCACCCCAGACCCGGGCGGATGGGGTCAGGACCCTGGCCTTGGGCCAACACACCTTCCCCATCTTGCAAAAGAGGGTGGACGCCATCCTCACCGTGAGCGAGGAGGCCATCCTGGAGGCCGAAGGCCTCCTCTTTACCCGCACGGAGCAGGTGGTGGAACCCACCGGGCCCCCGTGCTGGAGCACGGGAAAAGGCTTCCCAAGGTACCGGCCCTTCTACCGGGAGGAAACCGCGGCTTCCCTCCCTAGGGGAGTCCTGGCCCTCCTTCTGCCCCAGCCCACGGAGCCGCCAGGGGAACCCGAACACCCAAGGCGGGACTTCTTTCCCTGGAAAGGAGGAGTAAGCTTACCCCGTGATCGTTAAGGAAGCGCTTCTACCCATAGAGGAGGTGGCCGGCAAGCTGGGCTTAGGCCGGGAAAGGCTTTACCTCTACGGCCCCCACATGGCGAAGGTGCTGGGGGAACCCCCTAAGGCCAAGGGAAAGCTGATCCTGGTCACGGCCATCACCCCTACCCCGGCGGGGGAGGGCAAGACCACCACCGCCATCGGCCTAGTGGACGCCCTTTGGCGGCTTGGGAAAAAGGCCGCCTTGGCCCTAAGGGAGCCCTCCTTGGGCCCGGTCTTCGGGGTCAAGGGCGGGGCCACAGGGGGCGGTCGGGCGCGGGTGGAACCCCGGCACGAGATCAACCTGCACTTCACCGGGGACTTCCACGCGGTGACCAGCGCCGTGAACCTCTTGAACGCCCTTCTGGACAACCACCTGCACCAGGGCAACGAGCTGGGGATTGACCCCAGGCGCATTGAGCTCAAAAGGGCCATAGACATGAACGACCGGGCCTTAAGGCACATCGTCTTGGGCCTGGGGGGCAAGGCCCACGGGGTGCCCCGGGAAGGGGGGTTTGAGCTCACCGTGGCCAGCGAGGTCATGGCCCTCATGAGCCTGGCCCGGGACTTTAAGGACCTAAAAAGACGCCTGGGAAGGATACGGGTGGGTTTCACCTACGAGGGGAAGCCCGTCTACGCGGAGGATCTAGGGGCGGTGGGGGCCATGGCCGCCCTCCTCAAGCAGGCCTTCCTCCCCAACCTGGTGCAGACGGCGGAAGGGAACCCGGCCTTCGTCCACATGGGGCCTTTTGGCAACATCGCCCACGGCACCAACTCCCTGAGGGCAAGCCTATGGGCCTTGGGTTTGGCGGACTACGTGGTGCAGGAGGCGGGCTTCGCCACCGATTTGGGCCTGGAGAAGTTCATGAACGTGGTGGCCCGCACGGGAGGCCTGGTACCCGAGGCCGTGGTGCTGGTGGTCACCCTGCGGGCCCTCCGCTACCACGGGGGACAGGACGCCTACGAGATGCCGGACCTTGAGGCGGTGCTCAAGGGCCTTGCCAACCTGGAAAAGCACGTGGAAAACGTGGAGCTCTTCGGTTTTAAGCCGGTGATCGCCTTAAACCGCTTCCCCACGGACGCCCTGGAGGAGATCGCCCTGGTGCGGGAGTTTGCCCGGGAAAGGGGCCTGCCCTTGGCCTTAAGCGAGGTCTACGCCAAAGGAGGGGAAGGGGGGCTGGAACTGGCGGAAAAGGTCCTGGAGGCCCTGGCCCTCCCCCACACCTACCGGCCCCTTTACCCTTTGGAGATGCCCCTCGAGGCCAAGGTGGAAACCATCGCCAAGGAGGTCTACGGGGCGGAGGGGGTGGAGTGGAGCGAGGAGGCCAAGAGGGCCCTAAAGGCCGCCAAGAAGGAGGGGTGCGAGGCCCTGCCCGTGGTCATGGCCAAGGCGGCCACCTCCCTTTCCGACAACCCCAGGCTCCGGGGGCGGCCTAAGGGCTTTAGGGTCCGGGTCACGGACCTAAAGTGCCGGCTTGGGGCGGGGTTTGTGGTGGTCTACATGGGGGGGATTGAGACCCTTCCCGGCCTGCCTAAGGCGCCCCAGGCCCTGGGGATTGACGTGGACGAGGAGGGCAACATCCGGGGCATGGACTACTGAGTTCCCCCGCCCTGGCCTTGCCAGGGTAGGGGTCCCCATCCCAAGCACCCGGGGCCGGGCTATACCCCGTGCCCGTCTGCCCGTTGCTTCTCCACGGGAAGCCCCGTGGCCCCGTGGAAGGCCTCCACCTCCTCCAGGAAGCGGCGGAAGAGGTAGAGGGCGTCGTGGGGGCCGGGGGCGGCCTCAGGGTGGTACTGCACGGAGAAGACGGGGTAGCGGGTGTGGGCCATGCCCTCGAGGGTCCCGTCGTTGAGGTTGATGTGGGTAGGCTTGAACTCCTTGAGGGAATCTATGTCCACCGCATACCCGTGGTTTTGGCTGGTGATCTCAATCTTGCCCGTGAGGAGGTTCTTCACCGGGTGGTTGGCCCCCCGGTGGCCGAACTTCATCTTGTAGGTGCGCCCCCCCGAGGCCAGGGCCAGGAGCTGGTGCCCTAGGCAGATGCCGAAGGTGGGCAAAAGCCCCATGAGCTTCCAGATGGTCTCGTGGGCGTAGCGGGGCATGGAGGGGTCCCCGGGGCCGTTACTGATGAAAAGCCCGTGGGGCTCCAAGGCCATGATCTGGCCCGCCGGGGTTTTGCCAGGCACCACCAGGATCTCAAAGCCCTGGGCCGCCAGGTTCTCCACGATGGCGTGCTTGATGCCGAAGTCCATGACCACGATGCGCCGGCCCGACTTCAGGGTGGGCCAGGCATAGGGCAAGGGGGTGGAGACCTCAGGGGTCATGTCCCGGCCGTCGATATCCGTCCAGGCCCGGGCCTCTTGGCGAAGGGCTTCCAGCTCCTCCGGGGTAAAGGTGTGGTGGGGGTCCCCGAAGAGGCTGGCATGGGCGATGGTCCCCTTCAGCACCCCTCCTTCGCGGATCTTGCGCACCAGGGCCCGGGTGTCCACGCCCTCTATGCCCACCACCCCGTAGAACTCCATGAACTCCCCCAGGGTCTGCTGGGCCCTGGGGTTAGAGGCCACGCGGCTAAACTCCTTGGCCACAAAGCCCTTCACCCAAGGCCGGTTGGACTGCATGTCGTAGACGTTGACCCCGTAGTTGCCCTGGTGGGGGTAGGTCATGACCACGATCTGCCCGTGGTAGCTGGGGTCGGTCATGATCTCCTGGTAGCCGGTCTGGGCGGTGTTGAAGACCACCTCCCCCACCGTCTTTCCCCGGGCCCCGAAGGCGTAGCCGTGATAGACGGTGCCGTCCTCCAGGACCAAAACCGCGCGTTCCTTCACGCCAGCCATTCCTCCTCCTCTATGCCCACCCTAGGATGCGCCCCCAAAGGCCCACGCCCATCCCGCCCCGACCAGGGTTAGGCCGGAC
>NZ_CALLUR010000025.1:0-31030 GCF_938010445.1 uncultured Thermus sp. | reverse complement strand
GCTACAACATCTACCCCCGCGAGGTGGAAGAGGTCCTCTACCAGCATCCCGCCGTCCAGGAAGCCGCCGTGGTGGGCGTACCCGACCCTTACCGCGGGGAAACCGTGGCCGCCTTCCTCGTCCTCAAGGAGGAGTACCGGGACAAGGTAACGGAAAAGGACATAGAAGCCTTCTGCCGGGAAAACCTGGCCGCCTACAAGGTCCCCCGCATCATCCAGTTCCGCGATAGCCTCCCCAAGACCAGCGTGGGGAAGATCCTAAGGCGGGAGCTTCGCGAGGAGTTCGCCAAGAGGAACCCCTAGCCCCGGGCCCGGACCACCGCTTCCCGGAACACCTCCACCGCCCGGTCCACCTCGGCCTCGGTGGTGTAGCGGCCCAAGGAGAAGCGCAGGGAAGCCCGGGCCTCCTTGGGGGAGCGGCCAATGGCCAGAAGGACGTGGGAGGGCTCCAGGCTCCCCGCGGAACACGCCGAGCCCGAGGAGACCGCCACCCCCAGGAGGTCCATGGCGAGAAGCAGGGCCTCCCCATCCGCTCCCTTCACCGTCACGTTAACCAGCTTGGGAAGGCGGCGCTCGGGGTGGCCGTTGAGCTCCACCCCCTCCAGGGAAAGCAGGCCCGCCTCGAGGCGCCTCCGCAAGGCCAGAAGCCGGGCGGACTCCTCGGGCAAAAGCCTTAGGGCCTTCTCCAAGGCCACCGCCATCCCCTGGGCCAAAAGGGGGCTTTGCGTCCCCCCCCGTCTTCCCCCCTCCTGCTTGCCGGGAACCAAGGGGAAGAGGTCCACGCCCTGGCGCACCACCAGGGCCCCGATCCCCTTGGGGCCATAGAACTTGTGGGCGCTCAAGGAGACCAGGTCCGCCCCCACCTCGTCCACCCGGAAGGGCACCTGTCCGACGGCCTGCACGGCGTCGGTGTGGAAGAGGACCCCGTGGGCCTGGGCGATATGGGCCATCTCCCGGATGGGGTAAAGGGTGCCCAGCTCGTTGTTGGCGGCCATCACGCTCACCAGGATGGTATCGGGCCTTAGGGCCTCCTCCACCTGCTCGGGGTAGACCAAACCGAAACGATCGGGCTTGAGCCGGGTCACGGAAAAGCCCAGGCGCTCAAGAAGCCGCAAGGCCCCCAAGACCGCGGAGTGCTCCACCTCCGTGCTCACCACATGCCCCTTCCCCTTGGCCAGGGCCACCCCCAGGAGGGCCAGGGCATCCGCCTCGGAACCCGAACCGGTAAAGACCACCTCCCGGGGGCGCACCCCCAGGAGGCCGGCAATCCGTTCCCGGGCTCCTTCCAGCACCCGTCGGGCCTCCTGGCCAAAGCGGTGGATGCTGTTGGGGTTGCCAAAAACCCCTTCCACTTGGCGCATGGCCTCCTGGACCTCGTTGTCCAAGGGCGTGGTGGCCGCATAATCCAGATAGATCTGCAAGGTATCCTCCTCCTCGGCTTTCGGCCCCACGTCCACGGCAAGCCCCCCTTGGGGCAGCCACCAAGGCTAAGCCGAAGCCGCCTGGGACTTAACCCGTGGGCTGGAGCTGGATGAGGCGCTTGGCCTCAATGAGCTTCCGCTCCTCAATGAGGTCTTTCAGGGTGGTTCCCCCTAAGACCTGGCGCATGGCCAGGTCCACCCGCTTCCAAAGGAGTTCCGTGGAGCACTGCCCTACCTTGGCGCAGGCCTCGGGGTCCTCAATGCAGGACACGGGCGCCAGGCTTCCCTCCAAGGACTCCACCACCTCCAGGGCGGTCACCTTTTCGGGCGGGCGGGCCAGGCGGTACCCCCCCTTGGCCCCCCGCACGGAGCGGATGAACCCCGAGCGCCTGAGCTGGGCGGCGATCTGCTCCAGGTAGTGCTGGCTGATGCCCTGGGCCTCGGCCACCTCCTTGAGGGGCACCGCCTCGGGAGCCCTAAGGCCGATCTCCACCAGGGCCCTGAGGCCGTACTGGGCCTTCGTGGACACCCACATGCCCCCAGTATACCGCAAAGGCCTCATTTCCCCCCGGAAAACACGGTTTTCACAAAGGCCAGGCCGAACAAGGCCGCCTGCAACAGCACGATGCTGGCCCCGCTGGGCCAGTCCAGGAGGAAGGAGAGAAAGAGGCCCAGGACCGTGGACAGGACCGAAAGCGCCAAGGAGAGGAGGGTAAGCCCAGCAAAGGTGGGGCTTAGGAGCCTGGCCACCGCCCCGGGGATCACCAAAAAGGCCGCCACCAGAATGATCCCCACCACCTTCACCGCCAGCACCAGGCTCACGGCCAGGAAGCCGGAGAGGAGGTAGTCGTGGAGGACCACCGGTACCCGGTCGGAAAGGGCCAGCTCCCGGTCAAAGGTGGCGTAGGCCAAAGGTCCCCAGAGGGGCAGGAGGAGCAGGGCCAGGAGCAGGAGAAGGGCCATGGCCCAAAGGTCTGCCGCCCCCACGGCCAAAAGGGAGCCAAAGAGGTAGCCCATGGCATCCCCCACGTACCCCTTGGCCTGGGAGAGGAAGACGGCCCCCAGGGCCACCGAAAGGGCAAAGAAGACCCCGATGGCGGTGTCCTCGGAGAGCTCGGTCTTCTCCTTCACCAAGGTGATGGCCATGGCCACCAAGAAGGTGAAGGGCAGGGCAAACCAAAGGGGTTCTCCCCTTAGGAAAAGCCCCAAGGCCACCCCAGCGAAGGCGGCATGGGCCAGCCCATCCCCCAGGAAGGAAAGCCGCCTTTGCACCACGAAGGGGGAAAGGAATCCGGAAAGAAGACTCACCAGAAGCCCTGCGCAAAGGGCCCGCTGGAAAAAGGGATAACCCAAAGCCTCAAGCATGCCCACCCCCCAGGTATAGCCCGTGGGCATGGCCCAGGTGGCCGAAGGCCTGGCGTAGGCTCCCTTCGGTGAGGGCCCTCTCCGGGGGACCGAAGCCCACCACCCTCCGGTTCATCACCAGGACGTGGCTGGCGTGGTGGGCCGCCTCCCAGTCGTGGGTGATCATGAGCACCGTGGCCCCTGACTCCTCCTGGTAGGCCTCCAGGTACCGGTACAGGTCCACCTCCCCCACCCGGTCCACCCCGGTGGCGGGCTCGTCCAGAAGGAGGATTTTGGGCCTACGGATCAGGGCCCGGGCCAGATAGACCCGCTGGAGCTGCCCCCCGGAAAGCCGGCCTAAGGGGCGGAAGGCCAGCTCCTCGGCCCCCACCCGCCTGAGAGCAGAAAGCGCCTCCTCCCGTTCCCTAGGGGAAAGACGGAAAGGCCAGCGCCGTCTAAGGCCCGTGGCCACCAACTCCAAGGCCAGGGCGGGAAAGGTGCGGTCAAAGGTTTTGATCTGGGGCACGTAGCCGAACCACAAAGGATCGGTTTCCGCTAGGGGGCGCCCCAGGACCCGAACCTCACCCCGGAAGGGCACCAGGCCCAGGATGGCCTTCAAAAGGGTGCTCTTCCCCGCCCCGTTGGGGCCCACAATGGCCACGAAGGCCCCTTGGGGCACGTCCAGGCTGACGCCCTCCAGGGCCTGGAACTCCCCGAAGCGCACGGACAGGTGGTGGACCTCGAGGGCCAACACACAATAACGCTAGTCCATTCTCAACTAACCCGTCAAGCCACGCCCCACCGGACCCAAGCCCACGGAAGCCCTAAAAGCTGTGGTCCTCCCCTGGGAAAACCCCTTCCCGCACCTCCCGTACGTACTGGGAAAGGGCCTCGTGGAAAAGCCTTCCCCCCTCCAGGTAGCGCTTCACGAACCGGGGTTTGAACTCCCCATAAAGCCCCACCACGTCGTGAAAGACCAGGACCTGGGCGTCCGTGTAAGGCCCGGCCCCAATGCCGACGGTGTGGACGGATAGCCTCTCCGTGACCTCCTTGGCCAGGCCCGTGGGCACCATCTCCAGCACCACCCCATAGGCCCCCGCCTCCTCCAGGGCCAAGGCCCCCCTAAGGATGCGCTCGGCCTCTTCAGGACGCTTCCCCTGAAGCCTGTATCCCCCAAGCTGGCTGGCCGTCTGGGGGGTAAGGCCCACGTGCCCCAAAACCGGAACCCCCGCCCGGGTGAGGCCCAAGACGATCCCCGCCACCTCCTCCCCACCCTCCAGCTTCACCGCATCCGCCCCGCCTTCCTTCATAAGCCTTTCCGCGGAAGCCAGCGCCCGGTCCAAGGTGGCGTAGGAAAGATAGGGTAGGTCGGCCACCAAGAAGGTATCCGGGGCGCCCCGCCTGGCCGCCTTGGTGTGGTGGAGCATCTCCTCCAGGGTGACGGGAACCGTGGAGGGGTAGCCCAATACCACCATGCCCAGGGAATCCCCCACCAGGATGGCGTCCACCCCCGCGCTTTCCGCTAGGCGGGCCGTGGGGTAGTCGTAAGCGGTGAGGTAGACCAGCCTTTGGCCCTTCGCATGGCGAAAGTCCTTTACCGTCCGGCGCACGGGAAGAGGCTATCATGAAAGGGCGTGGACGTGCACCCGGACCTCGCCCTAAGGCCCAAGACCCTGGACGAGTACATCGGCCAGGAGAGGTTGAAGAAGAAACTGAGGGTCTACCTCGAGGCCGCCAAGGCCCGGGGCGAACCCCTGGAGCACCTCCTCCTCTTCGGGCCCCCGGGCCTGGGCAAGACCACCCTGGCCCACGTGATCGCCCATGAGCTGGGGGTCAACCTCCGGGTTACCTCGGGGCCGGCCATAGAGAAGCCGGGGGACCTGGCCGCCATCCTGGCCAACTCCCTGGAGGAAGGGGACATCCTCTTCATTGACGAGATCCACCGCCTAAGCCGCCAGGCGGAGGAACACCTTTACCCGGCCATGGAGGACTTCAAGATGGACATCGTCATCGGCCAGGGGCCTGCGGCCCGCACCATCCGCCTGGAGCTTCCCCGCTTCACCTTGATCGGGGCCACCACCCGCCCGGGCCTCATCACCGCCCCCCTCAGGAGCCGGTTCGGCATCGTGGAGCACCTGGAGTACTACTCCTTGGAGGAGCTCTCCGAGGGGGTTCGGCGGGACGCAAGGCTTTTGGGGATCGCCATCACCCAGGAGGCCGCCTTGGAGATCGCCCGCAGGAGCCGGGGGACCATGCGCATCGCCAAACGGCTTTTCCGACGGGTGCGGGACTTCGCCCAGGTGGCGGGGGAGGAAACCATCACCCAGGAACGGGCCCTCGAGGCCCTAAACGCCCTCGGCCTGGACGAGCTGGGCCTGGAAAGGCGGGACCGGGAGATCCTGGAAACCCTGATCCTGCGCTTTAGCGGGGGCCCAGTGGGCCTGCAAACCCTGGCCACCGCCCTTTCCGAGGACCCGGGCACCCTGGAAGAAGTCCATGAACCTTATCTCATCCAGCAGGGCCTCCTGAAGCGCACCCCCCGGGGAAGGGTGGCCACGGAGCGGGCCTACCGCCACCTGGGCTACCCCCCTCCCGTGGAACCCCTCCTCTAGGCCATGGTAAGGGCTACCCTGGAGGAACTGGACCTGGCGGAACTGCTGAAGGTCCTGGCCGACCACCGTAAAAGCGCCGTGGTCACCTTCCAGGGGCGCCTCTATGGCCGGATCCATCTCCTTCACGGGCGCATCCTCTACGCCCGCACCGAACCGGGACCCCACCTGGGGGAGTACCTGGTGCGCCTTGGCCACCTTTCTCTGGATGAGGTTCAAGAACTTGTGGAGCGCCAGGGGCGGGAAAACCCGGGAACCCCCTTGGGGGCCTTGGCCCTGGAACTGGGCCTCATCGGGGAGGAGGAGCTTAAAGAGGCCCTGGAGGCCCAGGTCCTCGAGGCCCTGGCCACCCTGCTGGGGGAGAAGGAGGGGGAGATCCTGGCCGAGCCCCTGGTGGAAGGAAGCCAAGTGGCCCTTCCCCAGACCCTGGAAACCAAGGCTACCCTTCTGGAAGCGGCCCGGCGCCTGGACGAGTGGCGCCAGGGCCAGGTGGATCCCCACGAGGTCTTCCACCTGGTGGAGGACCCCACCCGCCATCCCCTGAGCCCGGAGGCCTGGGCGGTGCTGGAACTCCTGGACGGGGTGCGCCGGGCGCGAAGCGTGGCCTTGCTTTCCGGCCTCCCGGAGGAGCAGGTTTACCACATCCTCTTTGAACTGAAAAGCCGGGGGCTGATCCGCCCTTCCACCCTGCTGGCGGACGACCCCCTGGTCCTGGTGTTGGCGGAAAGCGGGGTGGTGCGGCGGCTCCTTCTCTACCTCCTGGAGGCCCACCGCTACCGGGTGCAGCTCCCCTTGGACCTGGAGATGGCCCTCCGCCTTCTCAAAGAGAGGCCCAAGGCCATCATCCTCCAGGGAGAAAAAGCCTTGGAAAGGGCCCGAAGGCTTAGGGCCCACCCCGAGGGCAAGCTGGCCTCCTTGTACCTGGTGAGCGAAACCCCGCCGGGGCTTCTCTTCCGCCCCCTTAGGGTCTTGCACCTTCCCAAACCCCTAAAGGCCCAGGAGGTGCTGAAGGCCCTGGCCCCCTTGAGGCGCGGGGGAGGCTAGTTGGGCCGCCTCCCTTCCCGGAGAATGGCCTCCGCCCGCTCCCGGTAGGCCCGGAGGGCCTGGTGCCACTCGTCGGCGGGGTGGACATGGGGCAACACCGCCTCGGTGCGGGCCAGGATCTCCTCCGGGGAGCGGTAGCCCAGCTGGGCCAGGGTATCCACCACCATCTCCTGGGCCCCCACCCACTCCCGGCTCCCCTCCTCGGCGAGCTCCGCCGCCTTGCGGTAATGGGCCAAGGCCTCCTCCAGGTGCATGAGGTCGTAGGCGATGTGGCCCAGGATGAGCTCCCCCGCGGCCAAAGCCCCTTCCGCCATGGCCTCCTGGGCTAGCCTTTCCGCCTCCTGGTACCGCCCCTGGCGATACAGGACCTCGGCCAGGTCCGCCAGGGCCTGGGCCCGGTAGGGGTAGCCTTCCTCCTTCAAGAGGGCCTTCAGGTATTCCTCGGCCTCTAGATGGCTCCCCTGGTCCAGGGCCGCCACCGCCATCTCGTGGAGGACATACCCCCTTTCCACCCCCTCCGCCCGGGCCAAGGCTTCCCCAAAGGCGGCCATGGCCTCGGGGTAGCGCCCCAGGCGTAAGAGGATCTGCCCTTGCAAAAGGGGGGTGCCGTAGGCCTTGTGGCCGCTTTCCTCCTCCCGTCTTAGGGCCTCCCGCACCTCCTCCAGGGCCCGGTTGGGGTTATCCAGGAGGAGGTGGGCCCGGGCCAGGAGGTAGTGGCGGGTGGCGGCATCCTCGAGGGGTTCTTCCCCCACGGCCTCCGCGGCCTCCTCCAGGGCCAGGAGGGCCCTTTCCCCCTCTCCCGCCTCCACCCACATGGCGGCGGCATCCAAAAGAAGCCAGTAGCGCTCCAGGCCCAAGGCCAGCTCCGCTCCCCTCTCGTAGGCCAAGGCGGCCTCGGGGTAGCGGCCAAGCTGTTCCAAGGCCCTTCCCTTAAGCCCCTCCGCCCGCCAGGCCAAAAAGGCGGGAAGCCCTTCCTTCAGGGTCCTTAGCACCTCCTCAAACCGGCCCAGGTAGAAGAGGGCCTGGGCCTGGTGGTAGCGGGCCCGGGGGTCCTCCGTGGGGAGGAAAAGGGCCCGCACCTCCCCCTCCCCCCGGCCCTCGAGGGCCAAAAGCTCCCCCAAAAGGGCCCGGTACAGGGGGTCGTACTCCAGCCCCCCCAGCTCATAGGCCTCCTCCAGGGCCCGGTGGGCCTTCTCCCGCCCCTCCTCCCCGTAGAGGCTGTGCACCTCCGCCAGGAGGAGAAGGGCCTCCTTGGCCTCCTCCTTGGAGCCGAAAAGGGCCTTGCGGGTGAGGCGCTCAATGGCGGTATCGTAATCCCCGTGGTGCAGGGCCTCGAGGACCCCCCTCATCGCCGCTTGAGGATACCACAGCCCTCAATCCTCTCACCCTAAAGGCGCTACCATAGGACCAGGGAGGTAGACCTTGCCGCAGCGGATTAACCCTTTCACCCTGATCTTTTTGCTCCTTCTAGGCTATCTGGCCTACACCGCCTTCACGGGCCCTCCGGCCCCTACCCTTTCCTACACCGAGTTTCGCAAGCTGGTACGGGAAGGCAGGGTGGCCGAGGTGGTCCTAGAGGAAACCCGGATCCTGGGCACCCTTAAAGAGCCGGAACGCTTCCCCACCCCCCAAGGGGGGAGCCAAGTGGCCCGGCGCTTCGCCGTGCCCCTGCCCCCCGCCCAGGTGGCCGATCCCGAGCTCCTGCGCTTTCTGGAGGAAAACGGGGTCAAGATCGTGACCAAGCCCCCTTCCTTCTGGCCCCAGTTCCTCCTCTACCTGGGCCCCACGGTCCTCCTCATCCTCTTCTTCTGGTTCTTCTTCATGCGGGCCCAAGGGGGGGCCGGCCAGGTGATGCAGTTCGGCCAGAGCCGGGCCAAACTCTACGGCAAGGAGAAGCAGGTGAACACCACCTTCAAGGACGTGGCCGGCCACGAGGAGGCCAAGCGGGAGCTCATGGAGGTGGTGGACTTCCTCAAAAATCCCAAAAAGTACCTGGAACTAGGGGCAGAAATCCCCAAAGGCGTCCTCCTGGTGGGGCCACCAGGAACCGGCAAGACCCTCCTGGCCCGGGCGGTGGCGGGGGAGGCCGGGGTGCCCTTCTTCTCCGTTTCCGCCAGCGAGTTCATGGAGATGTTCGTGGGCGTGGGGGCAAGCCGGGTACGAAGCCTCTTTGAGGATGCCCGCAGGAACGCCCCCAGCATCATCTTCATTGATGAGCTGGACTCCATCGGCCGCAAGCGGGGGGCGGGCATAGGCGGCGGCCACGACGAGCGGGAACAGACGCTAAACCAGATCCTTTCCGAGATGGACGGCTTTGAGAAGGACACCTCCGTGATCGTCCTGGCCGCCACCAACCGTCCGGATATCCTGGACCCCGCCCTCCTGCGCCCCGGGCGCTTTGACCGCCAGGTGGTGGTGGGCCTTCCCGCCCTCGAGGAGCGCCGGGACATCCTCCTGGTCCACATGCGGGGCAAACCCATGGCCGAGGACGTGGACGCCCTGGAGTTGGCCCACCTCACCCCGGGCTTCTCCGGGGCCGACCTCAAGAACCTGGTGAACGAGGCGGCCCTGCTGGCGGCCCGGGACGGCGCCAAGCAAGTCCGCAAGGAGCACTTCCTCAAGGCCCTGGACAAGATCGTCTTGGGCCTGGAGCGGCCCGCCCTAAAGCTTTCCGAGGAGGAGAAAAGGGCCGTGGCCTACCACGAGGCGGGGCATGCGGTGGTGGGGGAGGTCCTGCCCCACGCCGACAAAACCGAGAAGGTTTCCATCGTCCCTAGGGGCATGGCCTTGGGCGCCCGCTGGAGCAAGCCGGAGGAGAGGGTCTTGGTCTCCAAGGACCACCTCATGGACGAGCTGGCCGTCCTCATGGCGGGCCGGGTGGCGGAGGAGCTTTTCACCGGCACCGTGACCACCGGGGCCCAGGACGACTTCAAGCGGGCCACCCAGATCGCCAAGCGCATGGTCCTGGACTGGGGCATGGGGGAGCACTTCAGGAACATCGCTTGGGGTTCGGACTCGGGCCCCATCTTCCTGGGAGAGGAGATCGCCAAGAAAAAGGACCACTCCGAGGAAACCGCCCGCCTCATTGACCAGGACATCCGCCAAATCCTGGACGAGGCCTACGCCAAGGCTCGCCAGGTTCTCATGGCCCATGCGGAGGCCATGCACAGGATCGCCGAGGAGCTCCTCCGGGAGGAAACCATCCCCGGGGAGCGGGTGCGGGCCATCCTTGGGGAAACGCAGCCGGTGCAGAGGGCCTCGGAGGAAGGCGCCTAGCAAAGGGCAGGAAGGGCCCTTCTGGCCTCGGAAAGAAGGGCCTCCTTTGTGGGCTCATCCCACCCCAGGAGGGGGGCCATGAGGTCCACCACCCGGGGCAAGGCCTCTTCCGCCCGCTTCCGGTCCAAAAGGGCCAGGCCCATCCTGCGGGCCAGCACGTCCAAAGGCCTTTGCGCCAGCTCCTCCCTTACGGCAAACACCACCTCCCCCTCCAGGTAGGGTAGCCCTGGAAGCAGGGGCCGATCCCCCAGGGCCACCACCTCCCCCGCCCGGGTGCCGTAGTGGCCATAAAGGTGCGCCGCCACCTCCTCCGGAAGGGGCAAGGGGGGCTTGGGCCCCGCCCCCAGGAGGGGGGTGCGGTGGCTTTGGGAGGGGGGAAGGTGGAGGGAGAGGTCCCGGGCCAGGCGTTCCAGTAGGTCCAAGGCCATGAGGCGGAAGGTGGTCCACTTGCCCCCGGTGAGGGTGTAAAGCCCCTTTTCCTCCACGATGAGGTGGTCCCGCACCAGCCTTTTGGTCTCCCCTTTCCCCACCAGGGGCCGGAGGCCCGCCCAGGCGGCCAGGACCCTGTCCGAAAGGTCCCCCAGGTAGGGACGGATCTCCTCCAGGAGGTAGGCCACCTCCTCCTCCCGGGGAAGAGGGCAGGCCCTGGCCTCGGCCGGGAGGTCGGTGGTGCCCAGAAGGGCCTTGCCCTGCCAGGGCAGGAGAAAAAGAACCCGGCCATCCCGCGTCCTGGGCAGGAGGAGGCCCACCTTTAAGGGGTAGTCCAGGACCAGGTGGGCCCCGCTGGAGGGGGTGAGGAGGGGTGGGAGGTGAGGGTCCAGAAGCCGGCGCACCCGGTCCGCCTGGGGCCCGGTGGCGTTCACCACCGCCTGGGCCCAGACCTCCACCTCTTGGCCCGTAAGGCGGTCCTTCACCACCGCACCCCGCACCCTCCCCTCCTTCAGAAGAAAGCCCGTGGCCTCCGCGTAGTTTAGGGCCACCGCCTTCCGGCTTAGGGCGGAGAGGATGAGGGCCAGGTTCAGGCGATGGTCGGCGAACTGGCCGTCCTGGTAGAGGATGCCCCCCAAGGTGGGGGGGAGGTCGGGGAAAAGGACCCCCACCTCCTTGGGGGAAGCGTAGCGGCTTGGGGCCAGGCGCCTGGCCCCCGCCAGGAGGTCGTAGAGCTTTAGACCCACCCAATAATAGGGGAGCTCGAGGGGGCGGAAGAGGGGGGTGAGGAGGGTGAGGGGCCGCGCCAGGTGCGGGGCCAGGCCCATCACCACCTGGCGTTCCCCTAGGGCCTCCCGCACCAGGCGGAGCTGCTTGGGGTTCCGTTCCTTGAAGGCCAGCTCCAGGTAGCGCACCCCCCCGTGGAGCAGCTTGGTGGAGCGGCTGCTGGTACCCATGCCGAAGTCCCCCGCCTCCACCAAGGCCGCCCGTAGGCCCCTCAGGGTGGCCTCCCAAAGGACCCCCGCCCCCGTGGCCCCACCCCCCAGGATCAGGAGGTCCCAAGGCCCTTTGAGCCCTTCCCAAAGCTCCTCGCGGCTTGGGCTCATCCCTCCTCCCTTGCCCAGCCCAGGGCCCGCTCCACCGCCCGCCGCCAACCCCCATGGAGGGCCTTCCGCCTTTCCTCCGGCATCCGGGGGTCAAAGCGCGCCTCCAGGGTCCAGGCCCCCTTCACCTCCTCCAGCCCCAGCGCCCCCGCCCCCACCCCCGCCATCAGGGCTGCCCCCAAGGCGGTGGTCTCCGTAACCTTAGGCCTCAGGACCGGCACCCCCAGAAGGTCCGCCTGGATCTCCAGGAACAAGGGGTTTTGCGCCATTCCCCCATCCACACGGAGTTCCTTCAGGAGTAGACCCGCCTCCTCCTCCATGGCCCGCACCACGTCCGCCACCTGGAAGGCCACCCCCTCCAAGGCCGCCCGGGCCAGGTGGGCCTTGCCGGTGCCCCGGGTGAGGCCCAAAATGGCCCCCCGGGCGTAAGGGTCCCAGTAGGGGGCCCCCAGGCCCGTGAAGGCCGGGACCAGGTACACGCCCCCGGTGTCCGCCACCTCCCGGGCCAAGGCCTCCACCTGGGCGCTCTCCTGCACCAGGCCCAGGTCCTTAAGCCACCCCACCACCGCCCCCGCCATGAACACGCTCCCCTCCAGGGCGTAGCTGGCCCTATCCCCCAGGCTCCAGGCCACGGTGGCGAGGAGGCCCTTCCTGGAGAGCACCGGCCGCTCCCCTGTGTGCAGCAGCAAGAAAGCCCCGGTGCCGTAGGTGCACTTCCCCTCCCCCGCCCCCAAGGCTGCCTGCCCGAAAAGGGCCGCCTGCTGGTCCCCAAGAACCCCGCGGATGGGAAGGGCCTCGCCCAAAAGCCCGGGCAGGGTTTCCCCAAAATCCCCCGCCGAGGGGCGCACCTCGGGAAGCATGGCCCGGGGAATCCCCAAGACCTCTAGGAGTTCCTGGTCCCAGGAGAGGGTATGCAGGTTAAAAAGCAGGGTGCGGCTGGCGTTGGAGGGGTCGGTGGCATGGACCTTCCCCCCGGTGAGGCGGTAGAGGAGCCAGGTGTCCACGGTGCCGAACAGGGCCTCCCCCTTTTCCGCCTTCTCCCTAAGGCCAGGCACGTTCTCCAGAAGCCAGGCCAGCTTGGTGCCGGAGAAGTAGGGGTCCAGAAGGAGCCCGGTGCGCTCCCGGAAAAGGGGCTCCCAACCTTGGGCCTTAAGGGTCTGGCACCAAGGGGCCGTGCGCCGGTCCTGCCAGACGATGGCGTTATGGAGGGGCCTCCCTGTCCCCCTCTCAAACACCAGGGTGGTCTCCCGCTGGTTGGTAAGCCCTAACGCCACCACCTCCTGGGCCTCCACCCCCGCCCTTGCCAGGACCTCCTGGGCCGCCTGCAGCTGGCTTTCCCAGATCTCCAGGGGGTCGTGCTCCACCCAGCCGGGCCGGGGGTAAAGCTGCCGGAACTCCCGCCGGGCCATGGCCACGGGCTCCCCCTGCAAGGTAAAAAGGAGGGCCCGGCTGCTGCTGGTACCCTGGTCCAGGGCCATAAGGTATTTCATAAGACCTCCCGTAGCCTTTTTGCCGTTTCCTCGGGCAAGGCGTCCACCACAAAGGTACCCGCTCCCAGCTCCGTGCCCGCCAGGAACTTGAGCTTGTCCTTGGCCCGTTTGGGCGGATAAAACTCCACGTGGAAATGGAAGGTGCGCTCCTCCCCTAGGGGGGCTGCGTGGAAGACCATGACGTAGGGAAAGGCCTCCCCGAAAAGGGCGTCGTAGCGGGCCACCACCCGGCCCAGAAGGCGGGCGAAGGCGGCCATCTCCTCATGGGAAAGGGTCCAAAGCCCGGGGTGGCGCTGCCAAGGGACCACCCAAACCTCATAGGGGTAACGGGCAAAGGGGGGTACGAAGGCTAAGAACCCCTCCTCCTGGTCCACCCGGTAGGGCTGCAAGTGGGGAAGAAGCTCGAGGAGCACCGGCCTCTCCCGGAAGGCCTGGCTTTCTCGCTCCAAGATGGGGGGCACCCAGGGGTAGGCGTAGATCTGCCCATGGGGGTGGTGCAGGGTCACCCCCACCGCCTCCCCCCGGTTTTCAAAGGGCATGACGAACTGGACGCCCTTTAGGGCATACAGGGCCTGGTACCGCTCCCGCCAAACCCAAGCCAGAAGCAGCCTTTCCTCCTCCGTGAGGGTGGCCAGGCTCCCCACGTGGGCCTGGGTGTAGACCACCACCTCGCAGCGGCCTAAAGCCTCCCCTGCGGGAACGGGCAACCCTTCCGGGGGAGGGGTGGGGCTTGGCCCCAGGGAGGGAAAGCGGTTCTCAAAGACCGCCACCTGGAAGCGGGCGAAGGGGATCTCCGTGGGGAAACCCCCTTCCCGGCTAGGGCAAAGGGGGCAGTGCTCCTTGGGGGGCAAAAAGGTGCGCTCCTGACGGTGGGCGGCGTAGACCACCCATTCCTGCCGCAGGGGATGGTAGCGGAGGTGGGGAGCGGGGCTGAAGGGCTCGGCGGGCTCCGGGAGGGGGGGGTCCTCGAGGGGACGGAGCCCGTAAAGGATGAGCTCCCGCCCATCCGCTTTGCGGTGGACCCGCCTATAGTAGGGAAGCATAGTCCAAGACCTCCTCCCCCACCTGGAAGCGGTAGGGGCCAAGCCGGTTTACCGCCTGGTCCTGGCTCAGGAAGGCCAAAAGCCTTTCCCTCTCTTCCGGGGTAAGCCAGGAGGGGGGGTCGGAGGTGGCCTTGAAGCCGGTGATCTCCCCCATGGCCTCCTGGAGGCGCCTCTCTTCAGGGGTCAGCAAGGAGAAACGGCTTCGGAAATAGGCCACATCCGGGTCCACCTGCACGTTTTCCCGAAGCCACAGCCGGTGCAGGGTGGTGCGGAGGGCATTCTTTAGCCCGGGGCCCGTGGGGTCCTGAAGCCAGAAGGAGCGGTCCTCGTTGTCCCAGTAGGGGGCCACATCCGGTCCCACCCGCAGGCCATCGGCAAGCCCCAAGGAGGCCAGGATGGGGGCCCCGCAGAAGAGAAGATAAGCGCCACCCGCTTCCTCCCGTATCCGTTCCATGGCCTCTCGGTACCGCCCCTCTCCCTCGGCCCCGGGAAGGGCAGCCGCATAGAGAAAGTCCAGCTTGATGTAATCGTACCCCCACTCCCGGACCTTGCGCACCAGGCCAGCCACGTATTGCAAAACCTCCTCGTTCCCCGAGTCTAAGGCGTAAAGGGGTCTTCCCCAGTTAAATCCCGCTGGGACGGGCCGGCCTTCCCCATCCCTAAGCACCCACTCGGGGCGGGCGTGCCCCAGGGGGCTGTCCGGGGTCAGCAGAAAGGGTGCCAGCCATAGCCCGGCCCTGAGGCCCTTTTCCCGGATCCTCTCCGCCAAAAAGGCCATCCCCCGGGGGAAGCGACCGTTGGCCTCCCAGTCCCCAAGGGCCCGCTGCCAGCCATCGTCAATCTGGAAGACCTCAAAGGGGAAGTGGGCCACCTCCTCCAAGGCGGCGAGGAGCAAGGCCTCGCTGATGCGGGTGTAGTAGCCATACCAGGAGCACCACACCCTAGGGGGCTTTCCGGAAGGGCGCCGGGGAAGGTGGCTGGCGTAGGCGGAAAAAACCTCCTCTTCCGGTCCATAGGCCAAGAACCAGCGGCCCTCCCCCAAGGCATACCGCCCCAAAAGCACCTCCTGCCGCCCCAAAACCCTGGCCCCCAGGTCCAAGGCCCCCAGGAGGAGAACCTGGCCATCCGGAAGGCGCAAGGCCCCAAGGCCGCTACCCCACCAGGCCCTCCCCCACTCCGCCGCCTCCAGAAGAAAGGGATCATCGGCCTGAGGGCGGCGCTCCTTGGGGAGAAGGGGCTTGGGGGGCTCCCCTAGGTCCACCCAGGCGGACAGGCTCCAGCTCTGCCACCCGTGGCGGAAAAACCGCACCCCCCTAGAGGGGGCAAAGGCCCGAACCTCCCTTCCCCTCAGGAGATACCCCCCGGAAACCGGTTCCGAGGAGGCTGCCGTGACCCCCACCTCGAGGCGGCTTCCCCGCAAGGCATCCCAAAACTCTAGCCGCATGGCCCCTCCACAGGCTTCTCCCTGCTGCCGGCATTCTACCTGGCCCCGTAAGGAAACCGGTAGGCCAGGGCCAGGGCCAAGAGGCCAGCCAGAAAGGGAGGCCCCGCCATGAGGAAGCGGAAGGCGGCCTCGGGATTGGGCCCTGGGGCCTCCCCGCTCACGTAGCCGAATAGGGGGGTGAGGAGGGCAAAGGAAAGGGCCTGCAGGGGCCCGGAAAGCCGGTTTACAAAGCCATAGACGCTATAGTAGACCCCTTCCCGCCTCCTTCCCGTCCTTTGGGCGTCCCGGTCAATGACCTCGGCCAGGAGGAGGTCTCCCAGCACCAAGACCCCACCAAACCCCACCCCGATCAGCACCCCCACGGGCAGGGCCTGCAGGAGGGTGCGGGGCCACAGCAGGAGGAGGGCCCCCAAGGCCAAAAGGCCGATGGCCAAGAGCCACGCCCCCTTGGGGCCCATGGCCCCCGCCAACCGGGCCCAAAGGAACACCGAGGGCAGGGCCGAAAGGAGCACCGAGGCGAAGAGCAAGGAGGTGGCCTCGGGGCCTAAACCCAAGGCGTACTTGGCGTAAAAGGGCATGGCCGCCCCGAAAAGCCCCACGGCGAAGAGGAGGAAAAGGGCCGCCAGGGAGTAAAGCCAAAAGGGGCCATTCTCCAGGGTGTAGCGGAAGGCGGGGAGGAAGGGAAGGGGCGCGGCCTCTTGGGCCTTCGGGTCCTCCCGGATGGCCAGGAGAAAGAGGAGGACCAACACGCCCCCCATGCCCCCATAGAGGAGGGCCATGCCGGAAAAGCCGAGGGCGGTGTAGACCAAGGGGGTTAGGGCAATGCTCACCGCCAGGCCCAGGAAGTAAAAGCCCTGCCGCCAGGCGTTGGCCCGGGCCCGCTCCTCCTGGCTCCTGAAGAGCTCGGGAAAAAGGGCGGCGTGGTTCACCCAGGTGAGGGCGGCGAAGGTCTCAAAAAAGAGGATCACCACCAAGCAGTATCCAAAAAGGGCCTCACCCTGCCGGAAGCGCTCCGGCACGCTGAAGGTGAGGTAAAAGGCCAAAAGCAAAAGGGGAAGCCCCAGGAAAAGCCAAGGCCGCCTCCGGCCCCACGGGGTCCTGGTCCGGTCCGAGAGGTAGCCGAAAAGGGGGTCGTTCACCGCATCCCACAGGGAGAAGACCAGGCGGGCCAGGGCGAAGGCCCCGGCGGCCAGTCCCATGTGGTCCAGGTAGTAGAAGGCCAAATAGGTCCCGAAGGTCTGGCCCGGCAGGGTAAGCCCCAGGGCACCCAGGGCGTAGGCGATCCGGGTGGGGATCACCAGGCCACCCCCAGGGGCAGGATGGGTTCCAGGTACTCCACCTCGAGGACATGCCGCGACCAGAGCCTTTCCCCTTCGTAGGCCTCCCCCACCAGGCGGTAAGCCCCCGGGGAAAGCTGCCTTAAAGCCTCCTGTAGGGGGAGGTAGCGGGCCTGGACCTCGAGGGGGCTTTCCCAAAGCTCCCCCAGGCTGAAAAACCTTCGGGCCTCCCCGGGGGCCAGGGCCACCTCCTCCGCGTAAAGGGAAAGGCCTTGCGGGCCTTCCAGGAAAAGGTGAACCCGGAGGCTTAAGGGCCTTTCCAGGTCGCTTATGAGCCAGGCCTCCTGCAAGGGAGGTCCCCCCACCTCCACCCTCTTTCGGTAGGGGACAAGGGAGAGGAGAACCGGGCTGCTGGCCTCCTTTAGGGCGAAAAAGCCCTTCTTGGGCACCCGCTCCACGTCCAAAACCGCCCAGGTGATCCCCTCCCAGGGCTCCACGAACATGAACTGGAAGTAGCCCACCACCCTCCCCTTGCCCCGGCGGTACGCGTGGATGGCAAACTCCAGAAGCTGAGCCTGGTAGGCCTGGGAGTTTTCCACGAAAGCCTCCAAGGAATCCCCCAGCTCCACCCCCGCCACCCGGAAGGTCTCGTGGGGTTGGAAGTTGTGGTAGGCCCAGACCTCCCACCTGGGAGGCCAGGCAGCCTCCCCTAGGACCTGGCGCAAAAGCCCCGCCCGGGGGAGGGCCTGGGCTCCAAACTCGGAAGGAAGAGGGGCCCCGGGAAGGGCCAGGAAGTCCCGCACGTGGCCCCAGTACCAGCCGGGGTAGGGATGCTCGCGGAAGTCGGAGGCCTCCTTCACCGGGCGGGTGGGGTCAGCGGCCCTGAACCCGGCGGAAAGGAGGGGGCCTAAGGTGTGGCGGTTGTGGGTGGGCTCGTTTTGGGCGCACCAGAGGTAAAGGGAGGGATGGGCCCCCAGGACCTCCACCATGGCCTGGGCCTGGCGGAGGGCCTCCTGGGCGAAGGCCTCGTCCGGGGCGTAGCCCCACTGCAAGGGGAAGTCCTGCCAGACCAATACCCCTTCCCGGTCGCAGGCCCGGTAGAAGGCGGGGTGGGTCACGTGGGCGTGGACCCGCACGGCATTGAGGTTGGCCTCCTTAAGGAGGGCCACATCCCGCTGGGCCATGGCCTCGGTGTAACCGGCAAGCCACTGGGTGGGGATGATGTTGGTGCCCCTTAGGAATAGCCTCCTCCCGTTTAGGAGAAGCCAGCCCTCCCCATCCAGCTCCACGGTGCGGAAGCCCAAGGGCACGTTGAGGCTGGCCCCCAAAACCTCCGCCTCCAGGCGGAAAAGATGGGGAAACCCCCGCTCCCACACCTCCCATAACGGCATTTCCGGCAGGTCCCACACCACCTCCCGCCAACCCCGCCCCCCTTCCCCCTCGAGGACCGCCCTCTTCTCCAGGGCCTCCCCGGGGAAGTTTTCCGGGGCAATCCTAAGGTGCACCTCCTCGCGAAAGGGCCTTGGGGCGTCCACCAAGAGGCGCACCCATAGCCGCCACCCCCCGGGCCGGGGAAGGAGGCGGTGGGTGAGGCCCAAAAGGGCCACCTCCTCCCGCAGCCAGACCTCCACCCCGCCCCATAGCCCCCCCGTCCCCCGCTCCTGGCCCCTTTCCGTGGTTCCCCCAGGACGGCAGTCGTGCTGGCCCAAGACCCCCTTGATCTGCCGCTTGAACCGGGGCCAGACCCCTAGGGGTTCCCGGGGGGCCGCGACCCTCAGGAACACCTCCCCACCTGGGGGCAGCTCCAGGAGCCAGGGGAAGAAGTACCCCTGGTGCCGGCCCAGATGGACCCCCTCCACCCAGGCCTCCTGGTAATAGTCCCCCAAGGAACGGAGGAAGCGCCTAGGGCCTCCTTCCGGCAACGCCAGGCGGTACCAGCCCACCTCCGCCTCCAGGCCCTCGAGGGCCCACTGGTGGGGAAGCGCCACCTCCCGCCAACCGCCTTGGGGAAGCTCCGCTGGGGTTTCCGCCCCCTGGGCCAAAAACCACGCCTTTTCCAGCCTCATCCTGCCACCTCCAAAAAGGCCTCGGGGAAGGGGGGAAGGCGCACCCCTCCTTCCCCAGCGGGGTACGCCTTCCCCTCTACCCACACCCGAGAAAGCCTCCCGCCAAAAAGCTTTAGGCCGATCCCGTCCCAGGGCCAAGGGTAGTCCCCTTCGCTTTCCCAGAGGAGACGAAAGCCCCCCTCCACCCTTTGCGCGCGGAAACGGTCTAGGCGATAGGCCCCCGCCCCATCCCCCTCGTCCCAGTAGAGGAGGCCCTGGGCCCCCTCTTCCCCCGGGTAAAGGTGTAGGGTGAGCCCCTCCTCCTGCAAAAGGGGCAGAAGGCTTCCCCCCCGCACCAAAAGGGGAATCCGGTCCAAGGGGGCAGGAAGCCGCACCCAGCCGGGCCCCTCCAAGGCCCCATCCTCCTGCCAGGGGTACCAGCGGCCCGGGGGCAAGGGCACCTCCTTGGCCCGGGCGCCCTCCTCCAGCACCGGGGCCACCAGGAGGGCCTTCCCCAGGAGGAAAGCCTCCCCAAGGCTAGCCCCATGGGGCGGATCCCTGTAGGGCCCTCCCGCCAGGAAAAGGGGCCTTAGGAGGGGAAGCCCCTGGTGGCTTGCCTCATAGGCCAGGGTGTAGAGGTAGGGTAGAAGCCCTTCCCTAAGCCCCATGGCCCAGCGCACCCCCGCCAAGACCTCCTCCCCAAAGCGCCAAGGCTCCCGGCGCTTTGTCCAGCGGGCGGAGTGGAGGCGAAAGAAAGGGGTGAAGGCGGCCATCTGGAACCAGCGCAGGTAAAGCTCGGGGGAAGGGTCCCCGCTAAACCCCCCGATGTCCGAGCCCACGAAGTACACCCCGGAAAGGGAAAGGCCGAGAAGGGCCCACAAGGTGGTCCTGAGGCCCTCCCAGGTGCTCTCCACATCCGCGGTCCAGGCCCAGGCGAACCGCTGTACCCCCGCATACCCGGCGCGGGTGAGGAGGAAGGGCCGGGAAAGCGGGGCCCATGTACGAAACCCTTCCCAGCTGGCCCGGGCCATGAGGAGGCCGTAGAGGTTGTGGGCCAGGAGGTGGTCGCCCCCTTGGCCCTCGAGGCTATGGCGCACCCCCTTGGGAAAGGTGGGCTCCCCCCAGGCGGCGAAGAGGGCGGGCTCGTTCATATCCAGCCAGAAGCCCGAAACCCCCAGCTCCAAAAAGCCCCTAAGCCTATCCCCCCACCAGTCCCGGGCCCGGGGATCGGTGAAGTCGGGGAAGGCGGCCAGCCCGGGCCAGACAGGGCCTAGGAAAACCTCCCCCGAGGGCAGGCGGCAAAACACCCCTTCCCTTAGGCCCTCCTCATAGGGGGGAAACCCCTTTTCCGCCTTGATCCCGGGGTCCAGGATGAGCACCGTGCGCACGCCCTTTTCCCGGAAGGCCCGCACCATCCCCCCTAGGTCGGGGAAGCGCCCTTCGTCCACGGTAAAAACCCGGTAACCCCGCATGTAATCTATGTCCAGGTGCACGGCCCTTAAGGGGAGGCCCCGCCTTAGGAAACCTTCCACCACCTCCTCCACCTCTTCCCTCCTCCTCAGCCCCCAGCGGGCATAGTGGAAGCCCAAGGCCCAGCGGGGCGGCAGGGGCGGAAGGCCGGTAAGGCCCAGGTACCGGGCCAAAGCCTCCTCCAGGGGCCCTGGAATCAGGTAGTAGCGGAAGGGGCCACCCCAAAAGCCCACCAAGGCCTCCTCCCCCCGAAGGTCGGCAAAGCCGTCCGCGGGGTTCTCGTAGAAGGCCAGGTACCCCCCCTCGTGAAGGAGGGAAAGCCAAAGGGGCACGGAAAGGTAAAGGGGGTCCTCCCCCAGGCCGTAGCTTCCCCCAGGGTCCCGGTTCCAGAAGCGGAAGACCCCACCCCGGCGGTCCAGGGGAAAGGCCCTTTCTCCCAGGCCCAAAACCCTTTCCCCCGGGGCTAGGCGCACCCGGTGCCGCCAGGCCCTTCCCGAGCGCTCGGGGTAGGCCTCCCGCCGCAAAAGCCTTCCTTCCCCATCCCAGATGCTGAGGCCTTCCTCCTCTAGACGTAGGGCTAGGCGGGGGGTTTTTAGGAGGTAACCCTCCGGGGTCTCTAGGCGCTCGGGTTCCCAGAGCGGGGGCTTGCTGTCCGCCAGGGCATAGGGCGGCACGGCCTCCCGGGGAAACCAGGTGAGGCGGAGGAGGTCCTCGCCGAGGAAGACCGCTTCAACATACGGACTCCGTCCGTGACCAAGATACGGACCTTGCCCGTGACCAAGATACGGACTAGCTTCTGGGCCGGGCTTGGCCTCCTGGAAGTACACCCTAACCCCCCCGGGAATGGCCTCGAGGCCCCTAGGCCTCCCCACCCCCTGCCAAGCCTCCGCCACGGGGGCCCTCCCCTCCAGGGCCTCCAGCTGGTCCCTCCTCCGGGCGTACTGGAGGGCGAGAAGGATAATGCCCGGGCCCAGGAAGGCCACGGTTTTAGCCGCACTCCAAAGCGTTTTCAGCCAACCTTTGCGGGGTGCACCCATACCCTCCCCTCCCTACTCCAAAAGGATCCGCCTCACCTCGCACCCCTCCAGCAGGGCCCGCACCCTTTCCGGAGGCACCTTGGGCCTACGCCGGAAGTCCAAAAGCCCGTTTTCCTCCTGAAAGGTGTCGTAGAGCTGGGTGTAGCCAAACCCGCCCAGACGGCTTTCGCACGCCACCTGCACGTAGCGCAGAACTTCCGCCAAAAAGGCCTCCTCCCCCTCCACCTCCCGGTAGCCCCAGCCCGGGGTAGGCCCCTTGAGCCTCAAGCCCCCAAACTCGGAGAGGAAGGGGCGCACCCCCTCAGGCACCCCCTCCCAGGAAAGGGGCCGGCCCATGGGGGCCAGGGGAAAAGCCCCTTGCGCATAGCGGCGGGATAGAACCTCGGGGGGAGCGTAGTCGTGCACGGTGTAGAGGTCCCAAAAGGGCCCGTGTTCCCAACCGTCGTTGTCCACCAAAAGGCGGCCGGGATCCAAGGAACGGGCGAGCAGGAAGACCCCTTGGAGGAAGGCCTGGGTTTCCCGCCTCCAGGGGGCAAGCCCCCAGCTTTCATTGAAAAGGACCCAGGCCACCACGCTGGGGTGGTTATAGTCCCGCTCCAAAGCCGCCTGGAGTTCGGCCAGGTAACGCCGGGCCGCAGTCGGGGAGAAGCGGAAGAAACTGGGCATCTCGGCAAAGACCAAAAGCCCAAGCCGGTCCGCCAGGTGGAGGTAGCGGGGGTCTTCCAGCTTCTGGTGCTTGCGCACCCCATTGAAGCCCAAGGCTTTGGCCAGCTCCACGTCCCGCCTAAGGGCGGATAGGCCCGGGGCCGCCAGGTGGCCTTCGGGCCAAAGCCCCTGGTCCAAGGCCAGCTTGGGGAAGTAGGGCTCCCCGTTGAGGAAGAAGACCCCCTCTCTGGCGGAAACCTCCCTTAGGCCCCCGTAGGAATAGACCTCGTCCAACACCCGCCTTCCCCTAAGGAGGCGGAGGCGCAAGGGGAAAAGCACCGGGTTTTCCGGCCGCCAAAGGAACTCCTCCCCCTTCCCCTTCAAGGGAAGCCCCAAAAACCCCCGGGCGAGCCCGCCCGCAAGAGGAAAATGGGCTTCCAGCCACGGCTTATCCCCAAAGGACACCTCCCCCTTCGCCCCCGGGAAAAGGGCCACCTCCACCCCGTCCCCTTCCCCTTGGACCTGGGCCTCGAGGTGGAAGCCCAAGGCCTTTAGGTCCGGGGTGAGGCGCAGGGCGGCGATATGGCTTTCCGGCACCCATTCCAGCCACACCGGCTGCCAGATCCCCGTGGTGCGGGGGTAGAAGATGCCCTCGGGCTCGCCCAGGGCCTGCTTGCCCCGGGGCATTTCCGGGTCGGAAGGGTCATCCTCGGCCCGCACCAGCAGCGTCAAGGGCCTCCCCAGGAAGGGGGTAAGCTCCAGGCTGAAGGGGGTATGCCCGCCCTCATGCGCCAGAACCCTCACCCCATCCAGGAAAACCTCCGCCCGGTAGTCCACGGCCCCAAAGCGCAGGAAAAGGCGAAAGCCGGGCCGGGGCTTGACCCTTAGGACCTTTCGGTACCAGGCCACCCCTACCCAGGGCTCCTGCACCCCGCTACCCGGGGCCTCGGGGGGAAAGGGCACCCGGATCCTGCGGTCAAAGCGCACCCTTTCCGGGCCCTCCGCCTCGCTCAGGGCGAAGTCCCAAAGGCCGGACAAGTCCCGCCAACCTGGACGCTCTAGGGTGGGCCTTGGATGGTTGGGGTCCAGCTTCATAGGGCCTTACTCCCTTATCTCGTGGGGGAAGAGGGCGGTGAGGAGGTAGGCCAAGAGGATGGCCACCCCCGGGATCACCGCCACCAGGAAGCGGAAGGCCAGGCCTGGGTTGGGCCCGGGGTTTTCCCCGCTCACGTAGCCGAAAAGGGGCCCCAGGAGGGCAAAGGAAAGCCCCACCAGGGCCCCCGAGGCCCGGCCCAAAAGCCCCACCAGGCTGTAATAGGCCCCTTCCCGCCGGGTTCCCGTCCTCTCGGCATCCAGGTCAATCACCTTGGCCATCACCACCTCCCCCGTGACCCGCACCCCGGCAAACCCCACCCCCACCAAGGCCCCCACCAGGATGGCGGGGAAAAGGCTTTGCGGCAGGAAGAGGAGCAGGGCCGCCAAACCCATGAGCAGGTGGGCAAGCCGCCAGGCCCGCTTCCCCCCCAAGGCCCCCGCCAGCCTTCCCCAGAGGAAGACCGAGGGCAAGGCCACCAGGAAGACGGCGGCGAAGAGAAAGGTGGTGGCGGCCTCGGGCAGGCCCAGGCTGTGCTTGGCGTAAAAGGCCATGCCCGTCTGGATCACCATGCGCCCAAACTCAAAGAGAAGCCCCACCAGGGCCGCCACCCAGAAGGCCCGGTTGGCCAGGACCAGGCGGAAGGAGTCCCTTAGCCCCAGGCCGCTTTCCGCCTTGGGATCCTCCTGGATACCCGGGAGGAAGAGGAGAAAGGCCCCAAGGGCAAGGGCAGCGAAGAGGAGGGCCATGCCCAAAAACCCCACCTGGGCGTAGACCAGGGGGGCCACGGCAATCCCCAGGATCAGCCCGAAAAGCTCCGTGCCCCGCTTTAAGGCGGCCGCCCCCGCCCTTTCGGAAAGTCCTCGGAACATCTCCGGGAAAAGGGCCCCGTAGTTGGTCCAAACCACGGTGGCCGTGGTCTCGTAAAGGACGATAGCCAGGGCGAAATAGTAGGGAAGAACCTGGGGAGAACGGGCCCACTCGGGCACCCAGAAGACCAGGATGTAGAAAAGGAGGAAAAGGGGTATCCCCAAAAGGAGCCAAGGGCGCCTGCGGCCCAAGGGGGTCTTGGTGCGGTCGGAAAGGTGGCCGAATAGGGGGTCGTTGACGGCATCCCAGAAGGCATACACCGTGCGGGCCAGGGCATAGAAGGCGGCGGAAAGGCCCAGCTTTTCCAGATAAAAGAAGGCCAGATAGGTGCCAAAGCTTTCGGAAACCAAGGTAAGCCCCAGCTGCCCCGAGGCGTAGCGCCACTTTTTCATCACCGCCTCCTTCTAAAGCGCATCCCGGACCATCCGCCACGTCAGGGGGTAGAACTCCGCCAAAACCCGGCGCACCTCGGGGTGGGCCAGGGCGAAGTAGTCGGCCTCCCGCGTCCGCCAGTCGGGAAGGGCCCGGCCCTCGGGGGTGGGGAGGGCGCTGTGGTGCACCAGGTAGTAAAGGCCCGGAGGGAGCTGGGCCAGGTCCAAGTAGAAGCCCAGCCGCTCCTCCGGGGGAAGGCCATAGGCATCCAGGAAGCGCACCCTGGGGAAGGGCACCCGGGCCAGGAGGCGTTCCAGGTCGGGCAGGAAGGCCGGGGGAACCCCCAGGCCCTCGAGGCTCTCCGGCACCAAGGGCACCAGGTGGTACTCCTGGGCCAACCGCAGGTAAACCTCCGCCAGGTCGGGCCTTAGTACCGCCCCTTGGTGGGTATCCACGTGGGTGGGGGAGAAAAGCCTTTTGGCCGCCGCAATCTGGGCCCTTAGCTCCCGTTCCACCTCCTCGAGGCGGGCCCTTTGCCACAGAACCTCCAAGGAACTGGGGAAATACCCCGCCTCATCCCTAAGGCTTTCCCCTTCCGTCAGGGGCCGCATCCGGGGAGCGGGCCACTCGCTGGTGAGCACCAGGTGCACCCCCAAATCCTCCCCCCTCACCCCGCTGGCCCAGGCCCCTGGCACCATCACGCTTCCCGTGGGAAAGCCCAGGGCCTGGTAGGCGCTGTTTTGCGCATGGGTCAGGCCCAGGTCGTCGTGGTGCAAGAGGAGGACCCGGCGTCCAAAAAGGCCGAGCTTCGCCAAAAGGTCCATAAGACCCCCTTTCCCTTCAGGATTCCATCCTAGCGCAGAGGCTAGGGGAATGCCAGGGAAAAGGGGCCCTTGCGGCCAACCCACCCAGGGGGTGGCTACTCCAAGGCCAGCTCCACCAGCCGCCTGAGGAGCTCGGGGTAAGGAAGCCCCCCGGCGGCGAAAAGCCTGGGGTACATGCTGGTGGGGGTGAAGCCGGGGATGGTGTTGATCTCGTTGAGGTAGACCTCCCCCTCCGCCAGGAAGAAGTCCACCCGGGCCATGCCCCGGATGCCCAGCAGCCTATAGGCCTTCAGGGCCAGCTCCTGCACCGTTTCCTGGGTGCCCGGGTCCAAGGGCGCCGGGATCAAAAGCTCCGCCCGCCCCGGGGTGTACTTGGTTGCATAGTCGTAAAAGGCCGCCCGATAGCGCACCTCCCCCACCGGGCTGGCTTCCCCAAAGATGTTGCCCAAGACCCCCACCTCCAGCTCCCGCACCCCCGAAAGGGCCTTCTCCACCACGGCCTTCTGGTCGTGGCGGAAGGCCTCCGCCAGGGCCTCCTCCAGCCCAGCGTACCCCTCCACCCGGCGGATGCCGATGCTGGAACCCGTGTTGGCGGGCTTGACGAAAAAAGGGGGCTCAAAGGGGATAAAGGGGCGCTCCCCTTGGTAAAGGGCCACCCAGGGCACCACGGGAATCCCCGCCTGGGCCAAGACCCCCTTGCTCAAGTCCTTGTCCAGGCAAAGGGCGCTGGCCGCCACCCCTGCCCCCACGTAGGGCTTGCCTAGCATTTCCAGGAAACCCTGAAGGGTGCCGTCCTCTCCCCATCTTCCGTGTAACAAGGGGAAGACCACGTCAAACCGGCTCCATTCCAAGGAGGGTGGGAAGGCATCCCGGCCCTCCAGGGCCACGCCCGCCTTGAGGGCCTCCTGGGCCTCCTGGCCCAGAAGCCACCGGCCATCCTTGGCGATCACGGCGAGCTCGGTGGGAAAGGGCATATGCTCCAAAACCCCCTGGGCGGAGAGCAAGGAAACCTCGTGCTCGGGGCTCCTTCCCCCGGCGATGAGGAGGACTCTAGGCGCGGCCATGTCTAGAGCTTAGCCTCCCTCTTGGGAAAGGTCCAGACGGTTGTAGCGGGAAGCGCACGGGGCAAGCCCTTCCCTAACCCAGCACAGCACCGCCTCCTTGGCCGCCTCGAGGACCCTCTCCACCACCGGCCACTCCTCGGGAAGGAAGGGGGAAAGCACATACTCCGCCCCCAACTCCCGGGCAGGGGGCTTGCCGATGCCCAGGCGCAGGCGGTGAAAGGCCTCGGTTCCCAGGGCCTCGGCGATGGAGGCCACCCCCCGGTTTCCCGCCGGGCTACCCCCGGCCTTGAGGCGCAGGCGGCCCAAGGGCAGGTCCATCTCGTCGTGAACCACCAAAAGGCGCTCCGGAGGGATCTTGTAAAAGCGCACCAGGGGAGCCACCGCCTGGCCGCTTAGGTTGTAGTAGGTGAGGGGCTTGAGGAAAATCCCCTTCTCCCCTGCCACCTCCGCCTCGGCCAAAAGGGCCTCCCCTTGGGGGCGGAACTCCAGCCCCAGCCGGTCCAGGACCATGAACCCCAGGTTGTGCCGGGTTCTGGCGTAGCGCTCCCCCGGGTTTCCCTGGCCCACCACCAAAAACATTCCTCCTCCCAAAAAGGAGGCGGGACCGCCCGCCGATCCCGCCCCCTATCCCTCCCTCGCCATGGGGTGCTCCCAAGGTGCTCCAGGGCCTGGCCCGGAAAGGGGAGGCACCGGGACAGCCGAGGTGGGGGGTATTACTCCTCCTCTTCCTTCTTGCCCTTCTTGATCACCTCGGGCTCGGCGGGGGCCTCGAGGGCCTCGGCCGCCAGCTTCTCCACGTCCTCAGGGGGCACCACCGCGACGATGGTCTCCTCGGGGGAAACGGCCAGCTTAACACCTTCAGGAAGCTTCAGGTCAGCGGCATGGAGGCTATCCCCGATGCCCAAGCTGGAGACATCCACCTCCAGGAACTCGGGGATGTTCCGCGGGGACACCCTGACCAGGATGTCCCGGTGGATCTCCTGCAACACCCCACCTTCCCGCACCCCCTGGGGCGTACCCACGAAGCGCAAGGGGATGTACATCTCCACCGGCTCATCGGAGAGCACGTAGAAGTCCACGTGCTCGGGGCGGCGCCGGCGCTTATCCAGGTTCACCTGGCGCACCAGGGTGGGAAGCTCCTGGCCATCGGGGAGTTCCAGAACGATCACGTGGTGGATGGAAGCCTGGCGGAAGACCTTGTCAAACTCCCCCAGCTCCACGTACACCTTCCGGTTCAGGTGCTTGTTGTAGATGACACCGGGGAGCTTCCCCGCACGGCGCAAAGCGGCGGGCTTCTCCCCCTCCCGGTACTGGGCTCGCAAACGGTATTCCATGTCTCCTCCTGAACTGTCCAAGGCCCCTAAGGGGCACACTAAGGGAAAGCTTAGCACATCCCTGCGCTTTCCATCCACCCGCGCCTAGGAGAAGACCTTGTAAAGGGTCACCAGCAGGATCAGCACCCCAAAAAGCTGCTTTAGGCGCTGAGAAGGCAGGTAGAGGCTCGTGAGGCGGGAGCCCAGGTAACTGCCCAAAGCCCCCGCCACCACCAAGGAAAGGGTGAGCCCCAGGTCCAGCCGGGCGGTGGGGAGATGGGGCAGGAGGGAGGAGAAGGAAGGGGGCGTCACGGCAAAGGCGTTGATGGCCGCAGCCCGCTTGGGGTCGTGGCCGGTGAGGATTAGGGTGGGCATGAGGAGGAACCCCGGGCCTACCCCCAAAAACCCGGAAAGCACCGAGATGGGGGCCGCCAAGGCCAAGGCCACGGGGAAGTTTTCCCGAGGCGCCTTCGGGGAAACGGGGCGAAAGAGGTTGTAGGCCAGGTAGGCAACCGCCCCCAGGTAGATCCACCACACGTACCGCACCTCCACCCGCTGCACCAGCCAGGCTCCCACCGGGGCGAAGGAGGTGGTAACCAGGGCCAGGAGGATGGCCTTGCGCCAATCCACCAAGCCGCTTTGGGCGAAGCCGAAGACGGCAAAAAGAGCCGTCACCCCATTGAGGAGAAGGGAAAGGGGCTGAACCTGGTGGACCAAATCCGGCAAGAAGAGGCTCAAGAAGGGCACGGCGGCAAAGGCCACCCCCAGGCCCAGCATGCCGGACACCACGGCCAGCAAGAAGAGACCTACCACCACCACCGGGTTCATGCCCGCTCCCACTTTCCCGCCATGGGAATGGCGTCCTTGAGGCTTTGGTAGAGGGTGGAGTTTTTAAGGGTCAGCTCAAAGAGCCTTTGCAACCTTTCATCCGGAGCCGAGCTCTCCAGGTACAGAACAAAGCCTATTTGGGCGATCCTCGGAGGTTTGTCCTCCCGGCGGGCCTCGAGGACCACCCTGGCCCCCGCCAACGGCACCTTGGAGGACTCCGCCACAAACTGGATACCCGTAAGAAGGCAACTGCCCAAGGCGGCCAGGAGGGTTTCCACCGGATTAACTCCCGCCTCCAGGTCGGCGCGGCGGGCCCCCAGGACCAGGGTGAACCCCCGGGCCTCCGCCAAGGCCCTTTGGGCATCCTGGCGGCGTACTTCCACGCGGTAGGCCTGGGACATGGCTAGAAGCTATAGACCGTAGCCCCTTCCAGGGCGTAGTCCACGAAGCGATCCCGGGCATAGGCCAGCCGGATACCCCGGGCCTTGAAGGCTTCCTCGGCCCCCAAAGCCCTAGCGGAGTTAAGACAGGTGTACACCGGCACCCCCTGGGCCACGAGGCCATCCACCCCCTGGTTGTACTCGGCCAAGGCAGGGTCCAAAAGCGCCCGCTCGGCAGGCCCGAAGATGTAGACCTCCAAGTCCACCCCCCGCTCCTCCTTCACTTGGCGGATGCGCTCGGCCAGGTGTACCCCCGTGTTCAGGCTGCTGGGCTCCCCGTGGAAAATGTGGATGACTACTTTAGCCATAAAACCCCCGGAGGGTAGCTTACCCCATCCCCGGGGGACATAGGTACCTCGTCGTACCCCGCCACCTGGCCCATGCCAGGGGTGGAAGCCCCAGATAGGCCCTTCCCTTGGACCCCTCCCGGAAGCGCCTAGCGCAGGGAGCGGCCAAAAGGGGTATCGCCAGGGCCCTAGATCAGGGCGCTCACCGATTGGTTGGTGTGCACGTGCTGAATGGCCTGGGCCAGGAGCTCGGCGGTGGAAAGCACCGTATACCCCCCGTCCTTAAGGGGAATGGTATCGGTGAAGATCACCTCCCGGATGGCCGGGTGGGAGAGGTTTTCCCGGGCCTCCCCCACCAACACCGGATGGGTGGCCATGACCACCATCTCGGGCAAGGCCCCGGCCATGAGCAGCGCCTCCACCCCCCGCCGGATGGTGCCCCCGGTGGAAACGATGTCGTCTATGATCAAGGGCCTTTTCCCCGCCACCTCCCCGATCACGTAGGTGACCGAGGTTTCCTTGGGGCCGTGGCGCCGCTTGGCCAGCATGGCAAAGGGCAGGCCCAGCCTTTCGGAAAGCCGCCTGGCCTCCTCCGCCCGGCCGGCATCCGGGGAGACCACCACCCCGTTTTCCGTGTACCCCTTTTCCTGGAGGTAGCGGGCGAAAAGCCGTACGGCGGAAAGGTGGTCCACGGGAATATCAAAGAAGCCCTGGATCTGGGGCGCATGCAGGTCAATGGCGATCACCCGGTGCACCCCTACCGCCTCCAGGAGGTTGGCCACCAGTTTGGCGCTCACGGGCTCGCGGCCTTGGGTCTGCTTATCCTGGCGGGCATAGCCGAAGTAGGGGATGACGGCGTTGATGCGCCCCGCTGAGCTCCTCCTAGCGGCATCGGCCAGGAGGAGGAGTTCCATGAGGTGGTCGTTCACGGGAGGGCTGGTGGGCTGGATCAGGTAGACGTCGTCTCCCCGAACGCTTTCCAAAAGCTGCACCCGCACCTCCCCATCGGGGAAACGGTCCACCAAAGCCTTGCCCAGAGGAACCCCTAGGGCCTCCGCCACCCGCCGGGCCAGGTCGGGGTGGGCATTCCCCGCAAAAAGCCTGATTTCCATGGACCTCCTCCCCCTTCAGTATGCCAAAAGGGCCTGGGCCAGGAGGCCAAGCCGCCTCGAGGCCCCTTGCAAAAAGGCCTGGAAGTCCCGGGCGGCCTCTTCCCCCGCCCCGTCGGTTACCACCCGCACCAAGGCCATGGGATGGCGGAAGCGCCAGGCCACCATGAGGGCCGCGGCCCCTTCCATCTCCACCGCTTGGGCCCCGTGAAGCCCGGCAAGCCTCCTGGCCTCCTCCCTATCCGCCAGAAACCGGTCCCCCGTGGCCACCACCCCCCGCCGCAAGGGGAAGCCCAGGCTCTCTGCCGCCCTTTCCGCCTTCCCCAAAAGGGCCGGGTCCGAGGGGAAGAACCGCACCCCAAAGGCCGTTTCCCCGGGCTCCCGGCCAAAGGGGGTGAGGTCCACGTCCCACTGCACCGCCCTCTCCGCCAGGAGGAGGTCCAAGGCCCGCAAGGAGGGGTCCAAAGCCCCCGCTACCCCCAGGAAGTAGCTCTCCTGGGGAGCGAAACGGGCCAGGACGTAGGCCACCGCCGAGGCCGCCGCCACCTTGCCCACCCCGGTTTCCGCCACCAGGACCCTTGGGGCCCGGTGGAGGGGGAAAGGGGCCTCGAGGACCTCCTGGACCTCCAAAGCCTCCCTCAGCGCCGAAGCCTCCTCAGGCTCCGCGGCGAAAAAGGCGGTCACCTTCCCTCCAAAGGAACCGTGGGTTGCACCTTCAGGCCTTCCCGCAACACCTTCTCCGCCCAAGCCTTGGCCCCCTGGAGGTCGTGGTCCCGGTAGTTGCCGCATTCCTTGAAGCTAGCCCCGGGAATAGGGCCCTCGTGCAGCAGAACATCCCTCAAGGCCCGCTCCCAGGCCACCAAGACCCTCTCCTCCTCCAAAGGACCCTCCACCACCAGGTAAAACCCGGTGCGGCACCCCATGGGGGAAAGGTCAATGACCCCTTCCAGGTGGTCCCGCAGATAGCCGGCCAGAAGGTGCTCCAGGGTGTGCAAGGCCCCTGTGGGAATGGCCTCCCGGTTGGGCTGGGCCAGGCGCAGGTCGTACTTTTCCACCAAGCCGCTCCCCACCGTTTTCCTTCCCGCCAAGCGCACGTAAGGCGCTTGAACCTTGGTGTGGTCCAACGCAAAGCTTTCCACCTCGGCCATAGGCCC
>NZ_CALLUR010000024.1:0-7116 GCF_938010445.1 uncultured Thermus sp. | reverse complement strand
GGTAGCGGAAGAGGACCGCGGTGCCCTGGTAGACCCGCTCTGTTTCCTCCACGCCAAGGAGCCTTAAGGATCCCGGTACCATCCTGGAAAGCCGTTCCCCAGCCAGGTAGGCCCAGGCGGAAGGGGGGAGGACCACGGGTTCTCTAATCTCGGCAAAGCCAGGGTAGACCACCACTTCCTGGGCCAGGGCGGAAAGGCCCAGGGCAAGGAGGGCCAGGAGTCTTTTCATACCCCTAGTCTAAGGGCCAACGCTTCCACCTCTTTCCGAGAGAGGGGTTTTCCATGGCCCACATAGACCTTCTCCGCCCCCAGGTCCAGGATTTTGCGCACCGTCCTTTTGGCCAAGGCGTGATCCTCGTTGATGAACCGGGGGGGAAGGCCGTGTCCCCTTAAGGCGTCTCCGGCGAGGAGGAGGCCATCCCGGAAAAGCCCCACCTGCCCTAGGGTGTGGCCGGGGAGCTCCACCACCCTCCACCCCAGGATCTCCTCCCCTTCCTCCACCGGCCTTAAGGCCTCCCGGGGAAGGGGTGGGGCCAGGTTGGCCAACCAGGAGCCCAAGAAGGGGATGGGCAAGGGGGGCCTGGGCTTTTCCTTAAGGAGATACGGCCACTCCCGGGGATGGGCCAGGATGGGAAGGCCAAACCTTGCCCAAAGGGCCCGGGCGCCGCCCGCGTGGTCCAGGTGGTGGTGGGTGAGAAAAAGGAGCCTGGGGGGTTCCTGGAGAAGTCTAAGAAGCCTTCCCGCCTCCCAAGGGAGCCCGGCATCCACCAGGAAATACCCCCCTTCTGCGGGAAGGCGATAGAGGTTGGCGGCAAAGCGCAAGGTCTCAGGCCCGCTCATGGAGGGGAAGGATGCCCATCCCGGCCAAGGCTTCCCGGATGCCCCGGGCGTCTATGCCCGCCTGGCGGTGGAGGCTCGGGATAGGACCATGTTCAAAGAAGCGGTCGGGAAGGGCTAGGACCTTCACCTCGGGCTTTAAGCCCATCTCGTTAAGGGCCTCGAGGACCGCGCTGCCAAACCCCCCCATCCCCTGGTGGTCCTCCACGGTGAGGAGCCTGTAGCGGGCAAGCCCCCTTAGCATCTCCCGGTCCAGGGGCTTGAGGAAGCGGGCGTTCACCACCCCCACCCGGGGGTCGTCTTGGGCGGCCTCGAGGGCGTACCGCAAGGTCTTGCCAAAGGCCAGGATGTAAACCTCGGTGCCCTCCTTGAGCACCTCCCACCGGCCCCAGGCCATCTCCGGCCAGCTGCCCTCGGGAACCCGCTCCACATTGTCCCGGGGGTAACGGATGGCCACTGGGCCCCCGATCTCCAGGGCCTTTTTCAGCATGGCCCTGAGCTCCAAGGCGTCCTTGGGGGCGGCAATGTGCAGGTTGGGGATGGTGCGCAGGTAGGCGATGTCAAAGACCCCGTGGTGGGTGGCCCCATCCGCCCCCACCAGCCCCGCCCGGTCTATGGCGAAGATGACGGGAAGGCCTTCTATGGCCACGTCGTGGATCACCTGGTCGTAGGCCCGTTGCAGGAAGGTGGAGTAGATGGCCACGATGGGCTTTAGGCCCCTTAAGGCCATGCCTGCCGCCACCGTCACCGCCACGTCCTCGCAGATGCCCACGTCCAGGTAGCGCTCGGGGTGCTCCAGGGAGTAGCGCACCAGCCCCGAGCCTTCCCGCATGGCGGGGGTGAGAACAAAGAGGCGGGGTTCCAGGTGGGCCAGCTCCGTGACCGCATCCCCAAAGGCCTGGCTCCAGGTGTAGCCCTTGGAGACCTTTTCCGGCCTAAGGGGGTCAAAGCCGGAAGGCCCGTGCCAGTAGATGGGGTCGGCCTCCGCCACCTTGTACCCCTTGCCCTTCTGGGTGACCACGTGGAGGAGGGTGGGGCCGTCCAGCTCCTTCAAGTGTTCCAAGATGTGGATGAGGCCCCTTAGGTCGTGGCCGTCCACAGGGCCCACGTAGCGGATCCCCCAGGCATAGAAGGGGTTTTCCTGGTGCAGGATGAGCTTGGCCGCCTCCTTGGCCCGGTCCACCAGGCCAAAGAGTTTGGGAGAGATATGCTCCAGGATGCTCCGGCCCAGCTTCTCGGCATCCTGAACCCACTTTCTTATCTGGAGCTCCTTGAAGTACTTGTTGAGGGCCCCCACGTTCTCCGAGATGCTCATCTCGTTGTCGTTCAGGACGATGAGCATCCTCTTGCCCAGCTCCCCGATCTTGTTGAGGGCGGCCAGGGCCATGCCTCCGGTAAGGGCCCCGTCCCCGATCACCGCCACCACGTGGTGGTCCTCCCCCTTGAGGTCCCGGGCGATGGCCATGCCCAGGGCGTGGGCCAAGGAGGTGCTGGCGTGGCCGGCGGTGATGGCGTCGTGCTCCGACTCGGAGACCTTGGTGAAACCGGAAAGCCCCCCTTCCTGCCTCAGGGTGTGGAAGCGGTCCTTGCGCCCGGTGATGAGCTTGTGGGCGTAGGCCTGGTGGCCCACGTCAAAGAGGATGCGGTCCTTTGGGGACTGGAAGACTCGGTGCAGGGCCAGGATGAGTTCCACCGCTCCCAGGGAGCTTGCCAGGTGGCCGCCGTTTTGCGCCGTGACCCGGATGATCTCGCTACGGATCTCCTCGGCCAGCTCCAGGAGCTCCTCGAGGCTCAGACCCTTAAGGTCCTCAGGGCTATTCACCTTGTCCAGTACCATCTTTCCCCCTAGAAGTTCTTCTCCACCAGGATGCGGCCTTCCCGGGTGCGCACCTCCCCCACCCGGGGAACGAACCAGACCTCCCGCGCATCCTGGCCGCGCTCATCCTGATACACCTGACGGATCCGGTACACCCGGAAGACGCCCGCAGGCAGGCGTACCTCCCGCTCCTCCAGCACCTCCATGGAGTAGCCCAGGCCGCCTTGGGCCAAGGGCTCCCGCCCCCCAGGGGTGAGGAGTTCCACCCGCACCGTCACCTTACCCCCCCAGCGGTAGCCCGGGCTCAGGAGGGCTTCCGGCGGGTACTCCAGGATGGGCGGGGTGAAGACCACCCGGGCGGAAGGGTCCTGGAAGCCTAAAAGCCGCACGCCAAAGGCCCCCACCTGCCGGTAGTAGACCCTATCCTCCCCCCGGCCAAAGCTTCGGTAGCGCAAGGCCTCCTGCCCCTCATAAAGGGCCGGGCCATCCACCCGCACCCGGTAGGGCGGGGCGGAAAGGGCTTCCCCCTCGGGCACATACACCCACTCCAGCCCCGTGGTAGCGGGGTAAAAGCCGGTTTCCTTCAGGAGGGGTCGGGCCTCCTGGGGGGTAGCCTGGGGGATGCAGGCGGAGAGGAGGAGGGCAAGGGCCATAAGGTTCCGCCTCATGATAGGGAGTTTACCCCTTAGGTCCCGTGGGCCGGCCCACACTTTTTGCCTCAGTCCAAGCATGGCCTATAGGGCGCTTCCGCAAAGGGCCCAAGCGGGGAGGGTCTAGGGGGAGTATTGGGGGTATGCGGCCTAGGCCTGGCCCAGTTCCCGCTTGAGGCGAAGGAGTTCTTCCTCCAGGTCCCTGTCAGCGGATAGGGCGGCGAGCTCCTTGTCCAGGTCCTGGCCGTCCAGCTCCTTTAGGGCCTCGTGCCGGTCCTCCATGGCCAGGATGCGGGCCTCCATCTCCTCAAAGGCCTCGAGGGCCGGGTGGGCATCCAGCTTGGATTCCATCCGCCGCACCGCCTCGGCGGCCTCCACCCCCTTCTTGCGGGCGAGGAGGAGTTTCTTGCGGGCCTCGGCCTCGTCGATCTTGGCCTCCAGGGCCTTGAGCTGGGTCATGAGGCGACCGATGAGGGCCCTTTGCTCCTCCGCCTGTTGCTTGAAGCCCTCGGCCAGGTCCAAAGCCCTTTTCCTGCGCCTAAGGGCCTCCTTGGCCAGGTCCTCGCGGCCGGCCTTAAGGGCCTCCTTGGCCTTCTCCTCCCAAAGGGAGGCTTCCTTAAGGTGGCTTTCCACCTCCCGTTCCAGGCGCTTGCCCTCGGCCATGGCGGCGGCCACCTGCTCCCGGGCCTCCCTTAAGGCCCCCTTCATATCCTCCAGGGCCTGGTTGATGATCTTCTCCGGGTCCTCGGCCCGGCGGAGAAGGTCGCTGAGGTTGGCGCGAATAAGGCGGCTTAGACGGTCCAAAAGGGTCATGGCTTTGCCTCCTAGGATTGAGTATGCCACACTACCTTGACCTTTAGGGGAGGGGGCGGTAGCCTGGCCTTGAAAGTATGCGCTTGCTTTCAGAGCCGGATGAGGCTGCGGGAGGCATGGACCCCAGCGAGAGGCTCCTTCTGGCTGCCCTAGAGCTTCTGGCCGAGCGGGGGTATAAGGGGGCCACCACCAAGGAGATCGCCCGGCGGGCCGGGGTCAACGAGGTGACCCTTTTCCGGCGGTTTGGCAGCAAGGAGGCCCTTTTGCGGGCGGCCCTTTCCCGCTTCATCCCCGCGGGGTTTCTGGAGCGCTTGCCCGAGGAGGATACCCCGCTGGAGGAAGGCTTGAGACAGCTTTTGGAGGCCTATCTGGACCTCCTTAAGGCCCACCAGGCCTTCTTGCCCAAGCTGCTGGCCGAGCTCCTCCGCCACCCCCAGCTAAGGGGCCCGGGCCCCCCGGAGGGCATGCTGAGGGTCTTGGAAAGGGTGATGGCCTTCTTCCGGGCCAAGCAACAACAGGGTTTCCTCCGCCTGGACGAGGCCCCGGAGGAGATGGCCTTGGCCTTTGTGGGTCCCTTGATGGCCCGTTTCCTTTTGGGGGAGGCTTTGGGGGTGCGCCTGCCCTTGGACAAGGGGGCGTACGTAAAGGGATACCTGGAGGGTAGGTATGGTGCGGGTTGAGGAGGTCACGCGGAGCTTTGGTAGCCTCAAGGCCTTGGACGGGGTGAGCCTCGAGGTGCGCCCCGGGGAGGTCTTCGGCCTCCTGGGGCCCAACGGGGCGGGGAAGACCACCTTGGTGCGCATCCTCACGGGGGTTCTGAGGCCGGATGCGGGCCGGGTCTGGGTAGCGGGGCGGGAGGTGGAAAGGGAGCGCTACCCCCTCAAGGAGCGGATCGGGTATGCCCCCCAGGAGGTGTCCGTGTATCGCGACCTCACGGTGGAGGAGAACCTCCTCTTCCGCGCCCGGCTTTACCGCCGTCAGGCCCAAGCCTTGGTGCAGGAAGCCCTGAGGCGTTTTGGCCTGGAGAGGTACGCCAAGACCCTGGCCGGCCACCTTTCCGGGGGCTGGCGGCAGCGCCTGGCCTTGGCCCAGGCGGTGGTGCACCGGCCTGAGGTCCTCCTCCTAGACGAGCCCACCACCGGCCTGGACCCCCTTTCCCGCCGGGGCATCTGGGACCTGATCCACCAGGAGGCAGAAGGGGGGGCCACGGTCTTGGTCACCACCCACTACATGGACGAGGCGGAGCGGTGCCACCGCTTAGCCCTTCTCTTCGGGGGCCGGGTGCTGGCCCTTGGGACCCCGCAGGAGCTTAAGGCTCTGGCCAAGAAGCGGGCCCGTTTCCTCTTCGCGCCCGGCCTTTCCCCCAAGGAAGTGCGGGGGATGCCAGGGGTCCTCGAGGCCTGGCAAAGCGGGGAAGGCACCAGGCTTATCGCCAGGCGGGATGCCCCCCTTTCGGGTTTCCCGGAGGTGGAGCCCACCCTGGAGGATGTCTTTGTCCTCCTCACCCAGGAGGCCCTATGAACCGGATTCTAGCCTTGGCCGGAAAGGAGTTTTTGCAGATCCGCCGGGACCATGTCCTGCCGCGATTGATCGTTTTGTTACCCACCTTAATGCTCCTCCTCTTCGGCTACGCCATCAACTTCACCTTAAACCGCATCCCTTTGGCGGTATACGACGCCTCCCAAGACCGCATCAGCAAGGCGCTTTTGGCGGAGCTCATCCAGGAGGACCGCTTCCGCCTGGTCCTCCGGGCGGCAAGCCCAGAGGAGGTGCTCCAGGCGGTGGACCGGGGCCAGGCCCGGGTGGGGCTGGTGGTGCCTCCCGGGGCCTTGGACAAGGTGCGGCGGGGGGAGAGCGTGGCCCTAGAGGTCTATGTGGACGGTGCCGACCCCAACTTCGCCTTCCAGGCCCAGGCGGCCTTGCGGAAGACCATCCAGGAGGTGAACGCCCGCATCCTGGTGGGCCGGGCTCTGGCGGGGGAGGCGGTTTTGCCGCCGTTGAGCCCCAGCCTGCACACCCTTTACAATCCGGAGAACAAGACCGCCTGGTTCATGATCCCCGGCATCATCGGCCTGGTGCTCACCATGTTCACCGTCCTCCTCACCGCCTTATCCATCGTGCGGGAGGTGGAAAGCCGGATGCTGGAAAGCCTCCTGGTGGCCCCCCTTCGACCCTATGAGATGGTTTTGGGCAAGGTGCTGCCCTATCTTGTCATCGCCTTTGGGGTGGCCCTTTTGGTGCTGGCCCTGGGGCACTGGGTCTTCGGGGTACCCATAAAGGGGAGTCTTTCCCTTTTGCTGTTGGCCATGTTCCTCTTCGTCCTAGGATCCTTGGCGGCAGGGGTGCTTATCTCCACCCTGGCCCGCACCCAGGTGCAGGCGGTCTTCGGCACCTACGCCTATGCTTTCCCCACCATCTTCCTTTCCGGGTTCGTGTTTCCCATAGAGGGCATGCCCCGCTTCTTCCAGCTGCTTTCCTACCTGGTGCCCGCCCGCTACCTTATAGAGGTTCTGCGGGGGGTGATGCTGAAGGGGGTGGGGTTTGGCGTGCTGTGGCCCCACCTTTTGGCCCTCTTCCTCTTCTCCGCCCTGGTTCTCTTTTTGGCCTCCGCACGTTTCCAAAGGCAGGTGGTGGCATGAGGGGGTGGTGGGCAGGGTTGCTTTTTCTGGGTCTGGCCCTGGCCCAGGGGCGCCTCGAGGCCGGGGTCTATGGGGTCCCTGGGGCCTTGGTCTCTACCCTGGAGGCGGGTTTCACCCTGGAGCCCGGAGAGGCCTTCCTCAGGCTCCAACTGGGACAGGAGACCCGTGGGGCCTTGGGCTTTTCCTCCAGCCTGGCCTTGGGACCCTTAGGGTATCTGGTCTATGGCCTGCAAACCGAGGCCGGAACGGGGGGGCTTGGGGGAATGGCCTTTGCCGAAGGGGGCGCCGGCCCCTTGGCCCTGGCGGTGCGGCTCGGCTACCGCCCGAAGGGGCTTTTCCCCCTGTTCCCCGAGGAGGGGGT
>NZ_CALLUR010000023.1:0-15086 GCF_938010445.1 uncultured Thermus sp. | reverse complement strand
TGGAGCGGTATTTGGGATGAGTTTCCCCCTTCTCCTTTACCTGTTCTTCGCCCTTTTGGGCTACCAGCTGGCGGTGGGCCTGGAGAACCTGGGGCTTCTTCCCCGGTCGGCGGGCCTGCTTTCCCTGAACCGCCTTTACCTCACCCTGGCGGGCTTCCTCACCGGGGTCCTTTTGGCACCCCGCCTCGAGGCCCTCCTGCAAAAACCCCTACAGCGGTTGCGGGAGCTTCCCCCGGAGGTGCCCGTGGCCCTGACCCTAGGGGCCACGCTGGGCCTCCTCCTCACCGTGTTGCTCACCACCTTGCTTTCGCAAATCCCCGGGTTTTCCCCTTACCATAGCCTTTTCTTAGCCCTTTTCCTGGTGGGGCTTTTCGCCTACCTGGCCTTGGGCTACAAGGACTATTTGCGCCTTCCCCAAACCCCCCACCGCCCCCAAGGGGGCAAGGTGCTGGACACCAGCGTCCTGGTGGACGGAAGGGTGGCGGAGGTGGCGGCCACGGGTTTCCTGGAAGGCCCGCTTTACGTGCCCCACTTTGTGCTGAAGGAGCTCCAGCACTTCGCCGATAGCCCCGATCCCCTCAAGCGGGCCAAGGGGAGGCGGGGTCTGGAAACCCTGGAAAGGCTGAAGGAGCTGGTATCCCTGGAGGTGCTGGAAGAGGCCCCCAGAGGGGAAAGCGTGGACGAAAAGCTCCTCTTCCTGGCCCGGGACCTAAAAGCCGCCCTGGTCAGCAACGACCTGGCCCTCCTGCAGATGGCCAGGATCTACGGGGTCAAGGCCCTTTCCGTCCAGGCCCTGGCCCAGGCCCTCCGCCCCCAGCTCAAGGTGGGGGATACCCTGAGGCTCCTCATCCTCAAGGAGGGCAAGGAGCCCCACCAGGGGGTGGGCTACCTGGAGGATGGCTCCATGGTGGTGGTGGACGGGGGGATCCGGTACCGGGGCCAGGAGGTGGAGGTGGTCATCACCCAGGCCATCCAGACCCAGGTGGGCCGCCTCTTCTTCGCCCAGCCGGCCGCCGAGGCCCAAAGCTAATGGCTGAAGGCCCAGGGGCTTATAATGCCTAACGGCCTTGGCCGGCCAAGGAGGTGGAGCTTGAACCTGCACGAGTATCAAGCCAAGGAGATTCTGGCCCGCTACGGGGTACCGGTGCCGCCGGGAAAGGTGGCCTACACCCCGGACGAGGCGAAGCGCATCGCCGAGGAGCTGGGCAAACGGGTGGTGATCAAGGCCCAGGTGCACGTGGGCGGCAGAGGCAAGGCCGGGGGCGTAAAGCTGGCGGACACCCCCCAGGAGGCCTATGAGAAAGCCCAGGCCATCCTGGGGATGAACATCAAGGGCCTCACGGTGAAGAAGGTCCTGGTGGCCGAGGCGGTGGACATCGCCAAGGAGTACTACGCCGGGCTTATCCTGGACCGTTCCCAAAAGAAGGTGGTCCTCATGCTCTCCAAGGAGGGGGGCGTGGACATTGAGGAGGTGGCGGCGGAACGCCCCGAGGCCATCCACAAGTTTTGGATTGACCCCCACAAGGGCTTCCGGGCCTTTGAGGCCCGGGAGATGGTGAAGCGGGCGGGCCTCGAGGGCCACCTCAACAAGCTGGCCCAGGTCCTGGTGGCCCTATGGCGGGCCTACGAGGGGGTGGATGCCTCCATCGCCGAGATCAACCCCCTGGTGGTCACCACCGAGGGCCAGGTGGTGGCCGCCGATGCCAAGATCGTCCTGGACGACAACGCCCTCTTCCGGCACCCGGATCTAGCCGAGCTAAGGGAGATTGAGGCCGAGCATCCCCTGGAGGTGGAGGCCAGCAACTACGGCTTCGCCTACGTAAAGCTGCAAGGGAACATTGGCGTCATCGGGAACGGGGCCGGGTTGGTCATGTACACCCTGGACCTGGTGAACCGGGTGGGGGGCAGGCCCGCCAACTTCCTGGACATCGGGGGCGGGGCCAAGGCGGAGGTGGTCTATAACGCCCTCAAGGTGGTCCTCAAGGACCCCGAGGTCAAGGGGGTGTTCATCAACATCTTCGGCGGCATCACCCGTGCGGATGAGGTGGCCAAGGGGGTGATCCGGGCCCTGGAGGAAGGGCTTCTCAGCAAACCCGTGGTCATGCGGGTGGCGGGGACCGCCGAGGAGGAGGCCAAGAGGCTACTGGAGGGCAAGCCCATCTACATGTACCCCACGTCCATGGAGGCGGCCAAGGCCATCGTGGCCATGGTGGGAGGTGCGGCGTGATCCTGATCCATCGCGAAACCCGCGTCCTGGTCCAGGGCATCACCGGCCGGGAGGGGCAGTTTCACACCCAGCAGATGTTGGACTACGGCACCCGGGTGGTGGCCGGGGTCACCCCAGGGAAAGGGGGAACCGAGGTCCTAGGCCTTCCCGTCTACGACACGGTCAAAGAGGCCGTGGCCCAGCACCCCGTTGACGCCTCCATCATCTTCGTGCCGGCCCCGGCGGCGGCGGATGCGGCCCTCGAGGCGGCCCATGCCGGTATTCCCCTCATCGTCCTCATCACCGAGGGCATCCCCACCCTGGATATGGTGAAGGCGGTGGCGGAGATCAAGGCCTTGGGTAGCCGCCTCATCGGGGGCAACTGCCCCGGGATCATCAGCGCCGAGGAGAGCAAGATCGGCATCATGCCGGGCCACGTGTTTAAGCGGGGCAAGGTGGGGCTCATAAGCCGCTCCGGTACCCTCACCTACGAGGCCGCCGCCGCCCTCTCCCAGGCGGGCCTGGGCACCACCACCACCGTGGGCATTGGGGGCGACCCGGTGATCGGCACCACCTTCAAGGACCTCCTCCCCCTCTTCAACGAGGACCCCGAGACCGAGGCCGTGGTCCTCATTGGGGAGATCGGGGGCTCCGACGAGGAGGAGGCGGCAGCCTGGATCCGGGAGAACATGAAGAAGCCGGTGGTGGGCTTCATCGGTGGCCGAAGCGCCCCCAAGGGGAAGCGCATGGGCCATGCAGGGGCCATCATCATGGGGAACGTGGGCACCCCGGAGTCCAAGCTGAAGGCCTTCGCCGAGGCGGGGATCCCCGTGGCGGACACCATTGACGAGATCGTGGAGCTGGTGAAAAAAGCCTTGGGCTAAAGGCCTTGGGCCGTCCCCCACCCTGGCTTGGCCAGGGTGGGCGGCTCCTACACCCTATCCGTGGCCTTCGCCATCCAAAGAAGCCGCTCCCCGTGCTCCGGCCTCAGCTCCCCCGGGCGAAGCCGCCAGGCCCAGTTGCCGAAGGGCCTTCCAGGGTAGTTCATGCGGGCCTCGCTTCCCAGGGCCAAGACATCCTGCACCGGGTAGACGGCAAGCTGGGCCACCGATTTCATCCCCAGGTGCATGAGGGCCCAGGGCACCTCCTCCTCCCCCTGGAAGCCGATCCCCCACTCCGCCAGATACCGTTCCAGGAAGGCCTTTTCGTGGGGGGTGGCGGTGCGGTACCAGCCTAAGGTGGTGTCGTTGTCGTGGGTACCGGTATAGACCACCACCCGGCCATGGGGGGGATAGTTGTGGGGGAGGAAAGGGTTTTCCCTCCCCCCGTCAAAGGCGAACTGCAAGACCTTCATCCCGGGCAGGCCAAACCGCTCCCTTAAGGCCACCACCTCCTCGGTGATAACCCCTAGGTCCTCCGCCAGGATGGGCACCTGGCCAAAGGTTTCCTGAATCTTCTGGAAGAGCTTCTCCCCCGGGGCCTTCACCCAGCGCCCCTCCACCGCCGTGGGGCAGGAGGCGGGGATCTCCCAGTAGGCCTCAAACCCCCGGAAGTGGTCAATGCGCACCAGGTGGAAGAGCTCCAGGGCCTTCCTTAGGCGCGCCATCCAGAAGGAGAACCCCTCCTTTTCCAGCACCTCCCAGCGGTACAGGGGATTCCCCCAGCGCTGGCCCGTTTCCGAAAAGTAATCCGGGGGCACCCCGGCCACCACCGTGGGCCTTCCCTCCTCATCCAGATGGAACCACTCGGGATGGGCCCAGACCTCCGCGGAGTCCTCGGCCACGAAGATGGGCATGTCCCCGATGAAGGCTAAGCCCAAGGCCTCTGCCTCCTCCCTTAGGGCGCCCCACTGCTGGAAAAAGAGCCACTGGGTCCAGGCGTGAAAGGCCACCGCCTGGGAAAGTTGGCCCTCGGCTTCCTTTAGCGCCTTATCCTCCCTTAGGCGAAGGGGCATGGGCCAGCGGTTCCAGGGAAGCCCCCCATGGGCCTCCTTAAGGGCCATGAAGAGGGCGTAGTCCCGAAGCCAAAAGGCCTCCCTTTCCCAAAACTCCTGGAAAGCCTCCCGTTCCCCTTGGGGAGCCCGCTCCTGAAAACCCTGGAAGGCCGCCCGGAGCACCGGCCACTTCCAGGCGTAAAGCCCGCCGTAGTCCACCCGCCCTTGGGGGAAGCCAGGGTCTTTTAGGGCCATATACCCCGCTTCCGCCAAGGGGCGGAGGTCAATGAGGTAGGGATTCCCAGCAAAGGCGCTAAAGGCCTGGTAGGGGGAGTCCCCATAGCCCGTGGGGCCTAGGGGCAAAACCTGCCAGTACCGCCCGCCAAAATCCTGGAGAAAGCGAAGAAAGCCCCGGGCCTCCTCCCCTAAAACCCCGATGCCATAAGGTCCGGGGAGGCTGGTGGGGTGCAGAAGCAAGCCATAGGCACGCGGAAGCTCCATGGGCCCAGTGTATTCCCTAGAGGAAGCCTTTCCAAGGCGTACTGCTGGCCTTACCCCTCACCGGCCCCCTTTCCCTGGAAAGGGATCAAGACCCCTTGGGGGCGGTTCCTTTACCGGGAAGCCATGACCCATCCACTTCCTCAGCCCACCCTGTTCCCCTGCTGGTCGTAGGTGTAAAACCCCCTTCCCGTTTTCCGGCCCAAAAGCCCCGCCTGCACCATGCGCCGAAGCAGGGGGGAGGGCCGGTACTTATCGTCGCCAAAGCCCCGGTGCAGAACCTCCATGATGGCCAAGCAGGTGTCCAGGCCGATGAGGTCGGCCAGCTCCAAAGGCCCCATGGGGTGGTTCATCCCCAGGCGCATGACCCCATCTATGGCCTCCTTGCTGGCCACCCCTTCCCTTAGGGCCTCAATGGCCTCGTTGATCATGGGCATGAGGAGGCGGTTGGAGACGAAGCCGGGGTAGTCTTGGACCTCGAGGGGGGTCTTCCCCATCCTTTTGGCCACCGCCATCACCACATCCCGCGTTTCCTCCGCGGTAAGCTCCCCCCGGATCACCTCCACCAACTGCATGAGGGGCACGGGGTTGAAGAAGTGCATGCCGATAAAGCGCTCGGGCCTTCCCGAGTAGCGGGCTAGGGCGGTGATGGGGATGGAGGAGGTGTTGCTGGCCAGAATGGCCTCGGGCTTCACCAGGCTTCCCAGGCGCTCAAAGAGGCGGCGCTTTTCCCCTTCGTCCTCCACGATGGCCTCCACCACCAGGTCGGCCTCCGCCAGGTCCCCCAGGACCACGGTGGTGCGGATCCGCCCCAAGGTGGCCTCCAGGTCCTGGGGAGCGATCCGCCCCTTCTCCAGAAACTTGCTTAGGGACCGCTGGATGGCCTTCAGGCCCCTTTCCAGGAAGCCCTCCGCCACGTCCACCAGCACCACCTCAAACCCCGCCTGGGCCGCCACCTGGGCGATGCCGCTGCCCATCTGTCCTGCGCCCACCACGCCAATCCGCTTTACCTCCATACCGGCACCTCTCGGGCTATTTTACGCCCCTGAGGTTCACCAAAAGGACGCCCACCAGCGCCAAGGCCCCGCCCAGGAGGGAAAAGGGGGAAGGGATCTCACCCAGCCACCCGTAGGCGATCAGGATGGCCAGGACCGGCGACAGGTAAAGAAAACTGGAAAGGCGGGAGGCCGGGGTGCGGGAAAGGGCATAGGTCCAGGTGAGGTAGGCCAGGGCCCCGGGGAACACGCCCAGGTACAGGGCGCTGTAAAGGGCCGGGCGGGGCGCCCGGAGCAGGGCCTCCCCCAGGCCGGGCAGAAAGACGAGAAGGGGAAGCGTGCCCAAAACCATGGTGTAAACCGTCATCTCCCGGCTGCCGTAACGGGCAAAAAGGGGCTTTTGCCAAACGAAGTACAAGGAGGTGGAAAGGGCGGAAAGCAGGATCAAGAAAGCCCCCGGGCTCAAGGACACCCCGCCTCCCTCCCCGAAGGCGATCAACAAGGAGCCCAGAAAGGCCAGGGCAAACCCCAGCACCCCTACGGGCCTAAGCCGCTCCCCCAGGAAGAAGAAGGAGAGGAGGGCGGTAAACACCGGCCCGGTAGCGATGAGCAGGCTCGCGGCCCCTGCGCTCACCGTGAGCTCCCCGTAGACCAAGGCGGTGTGGTAAACGGTGATGCCCAAAAACCCCAGGAGAAAAAGGCGGGGAAGGTCCTCCTTCCTGGGTGGGCGAAGACCGTGCAGGCGGGCGTAAAGGAGAAGCAGGGCGCTGGCCACCAGAAAACGCAGGAGGACCAGGTGCCCAGGGCTTAGGCCCTGGAGCCCCGCCCGGATGCCGGCAAAGGCGCTGGCCCAGAAGAGGATGGTGAGGAGGGCCGCCCCTAGGGCCTTAGGCTCCATGGGGCAACACCAGGTAGTAGAGGCCCCTTGGCAAAAGGCCCCTCTCCAGAAGGGCGTTTACCTCCTTAGCCCCCACCTGGAGCACCCTTTCCTTCACCTGGGCCAGGGAGAGGTACCGGCCCGTGTACAGGTACTCCATCCCCAGGTGGAAAAGCCTCCCCATGGGGGTTTCCCCGGCGAAGACCAGGCCTGTGGCCAAGGGGGTTTTGGCCTTTTCCACCTCCTCCTCCCCCACGCCCTCGAGGGTGATCCGGTCAAGCTCCTCCTTAAGGACGGCCAACACCGCTTCCTTGTTGGCCGGGTCCGCCTGGACGTAGGCGTGGAAGAAACCGGCCCTATCCGCCTCCTCGTGGCCAAAGGAGGCCGCCTCGGCGAGGCCCGTATCCACCAGGGCGAAGTGGAGCCGCCCCGAGCCCTCCTCACCCAGGAGGTGGGCCAGCACCTGGGCGGCAAAACGCTCCTCCTCCTGGTAGCCCACCCCGGGGAAAAGGCCCACCAGGTAGAGGGCCCGGGCCTTCTCGTAGGGGTGCTCCTCCACCCCCTGGGCAGGGCTTAAGGGTGGGTAGGTCCTTCCCGCCTCCCCTAGAGGCCAATCCTCCGTGAGCCGTTCCGCCTCGGCCACCAGGGCCTCAAAGTCCACCTTTCCCGTGGCGGCCAGCACCATGTTCCCCGGCAGGTAACGCCTCCCGTGGTAGGCGGCCATGGCCTCCCGCGTGAGCGCGGTGATGCTCTCCACCGTGCCCAGGACGCTATTCCCCAGGGGGTGTCCCTGGAAGAAGCGGGCCCGGGCCCAATCGTAGGCCATGAAGCCCGGGCGGTCCTGGTAGCGGGCGATCTCCTCCAGGATGACCTTTTTTTCGGTGGCAAAGTCCTCCGGGCGCAAGGCAGGGCGCATGAGCCGGGAGAAAAGCTCCAGCAGGGGGAAGGCGAACTCCGGCAAAACCGCCCCATAGTAGACCGTGGCCTCCTCGGAGGTGAAGGCGTTGTACTGGGCTCCCAGGCGGTCAAAGGCCAGGTTCACCTCCCAGGCGCTCATCCCTTCCGGACCCTTGAAGACCATATGCTCCAGGAAATGGCTCACCCCGCTCTCCTCGGGGGCCTCGTCCCGGGCCCCCGTCCGGACAAAGTAGCCCAAGGCCACGCTCCGCGCCTCCGGAAGCACCTCAGCGATGACCCTCAGGCCATTTTTCAGTTCCGCCTCACGAAACATCGTCCACCTCGCCCAAAAGCCCCACCCAGGGGTTGCGGTAGGGGTGTTCCCGCAAGAAGGCGTTCACCGCCGCAAGGCCCGTACCTTCTATGGCCTCCTCGATCTCGGAAAGGGGCCGGACCCGCCCCAGCATGAAGAGGTCCCGCACCATGGAGGCGGCCCGGCTTCGGATGGACTCATCCGCCATCACCAAGGCGGTCTTGAGCCCCACCTTGGCCCGGGAAAGCTCCTCCTCCGTGACCCCTTCCGCCAGGCGCTCCACCTCCGCCAGCATGACCTCCAACGTCTCCCTGGCCCGCTCCTTGGTGGTGCCCCCATAGGCCATGAGGAGGCCCTGGCCCTTGACCCCGGCGGGGAAGGCGCTCACCGCATAGACCAGGCCCCTTTTCTCCCGTACCTCGGTGAAGAGGCGGCTGCTCATGCCCCCCGAGAGCACCTCCAGGGCCAGCCGGGCCGCATAGAACCGGGGGTCCTCCGGGCCCACATCCGGGTAGGCCAGGCCGATCTGCACCTGGGCCGTGGCGCGCTTGAGGAGGAAGCGCTGAGGCTCGGAAAGCCTGGGCTTTGGGTAAAAGGCCTCCTCCCCCTCCCAGGCCATAAGGGGCTCCAGGGCCTTCAGAAGCCTTTCCCAGGAAACCCCTCCCGCCACCGCCAAGATGGCCCCTTTCGGGGTGTAGCGCCTGGCAAAGTCCTCCCGCACCGCCTTAGGTGTGGCCCTCTTCAGGCTCTCCTCCTCCCCCAAGGGATCCCTGCCATGGGGGGAGAGGAAGACCCTTTTTCGCAGCTCGGAGAAGAGCTTCCGGGCCGGCTGGTCCTCCTGGGAAAGGAGGGCCTGCAGGGCCACGCTTCTCACCGCCTCAAAGCCCTCCTCGGGAAGCTTGGGCCTAAGGAGGAGGAGGGCATAGAGCCGGAAGACCTCCTCCAAGGCTTCCGGCAAGAAGGCGGCGGAGAAGAGGGTGTACTCCAGCCCCGCCCCGCTTTGCCGCCTAACGCCCAGGGCGTCCAGGGCCTGGGCCAGCCCCCAAGCGTCCAGTTCCCCAGCCCCCTTCCAAAGCCACCCCTCCAGAAGGGTGCTGGCACCCAGAAGCCCCTCGGGCTCGTTCACCGCCCCGGCAGGCACCAGAAGCCCGAAGGCCACCCCGGGGTAGTCCCGCTCCTCGAGGGCCAGAAGAAGCCCATTCGGTAGTCGCTCCACGCGGCTCACAGGCCTAAGGGTATCATGGAGAACGTGAGGGAAGGGGAGCTTCGCCAAAGGCTCCTCAGGCCCCTCCTTAGGGAGCTAAAGGACGGGGCCCGGGACCAGGTGGTGGTGGGGGGCTTGGAATCCCTCATCCAGAACCTGGCCAAGCCCTTTCCCCACCTGCAAAGGCTTTTCCTGGGGTACGGTGGGAAAACCCCGGAGGAGCGCAAGGCGGTCCTGGAGGAGGCCATCCGCTTCCTGGAGAATGGCCAAGAACCGCTGGCCGCAAGCAGGGGGGAACCCCCCGCCCGGCCCCAGCCCCCCCGCCTCACCCTCCAGGACCCCGCCCACCTCCTGGTCCCGCCCCAAAGCCGCAAGAGGCTGGCCGAGCTCTCCTTGCACACGGTGCGGGATATCCTCCACTACTACCCCCGCCGCTATGAGGACCGGCGAGCCCTTCCCGGGGTGCGCTTCCTGGAGGACGGCCAGAAGGCCACCCTCGCCGTGAGGGTCCTGGCCAAGGAGCTGGTGAAAACCCCCAAGAAGGGGATGCAGCTGGTGCAGGTGCGGGCCCAGGATGCTTGGGGCTTTCGCTTAACCTTGGTCTGGTTCAACCAAACCTGGGTTCTCTCCCAGATCCAGGAGGGGGATACCCTGATCGTCACGGGCCGGGTGCAGCGGCGCAACGGGGTGCAGCTTTACGTGGAGCACTTTGAGAACGAGGGCACCGAGTCCCTCTCCACGGGGAGGATCGTGCCCATCTACCCCGCCAAGGAGGGGATCGGGCAGGCGTTCCTGCGCCGCACCGTCCACCGGGCCCTGGAAATGGCCCTCCCCCTCCCTGACCCCCTGGAAGCCTACCGGGAGGAGCACCGTCTTCTCCCGTACGCCGAGGCCCTGCGCCAGATCCACTTCCCCGAGGATGAGGAGGCCTTGAAAAAGGCCCTCCTTCGCCTCAAGTTTGACGAGTACCTCCTCTTGGAGCTCAAGGCCCTTCTGGACGCCGGGGGCCTGGTCCTAGGCCGGAGCTTCCGGGTGGAGGAGGCTTGGACGGAAACCTTCAAGAAAGCCCTGCCCTTTCCCCTCACCCGGGCCCAGGAGCGGGTCATGGGGGAGATCGCCCAGGACATGCAAAGCCCCCGGCAGATGGCCCGCCTCCTCCAGGGGGATGTGGGCTCGGGTAAGACGGTGGTGGCCGCCTATGCCCTCTTTCTGGCGGCCATGAACGGGGCCCAAGGGGCCCTCATGGCCCCCACGGAGATCCTGGCCAAGCAGCACTACGGGAACCTGACCCAGTACCTTTTCCCCCTGGGGGTGCGGGTGGAGCTCCTTTTGGGGTCCATGACCCCCAAGGAGAAGGAAGGGGCCATCCAGAGGCTTCTTTCCGGGGAAGCCCAGGTGGCGGTGGGCACCCATGCCCTCATCCAGGAGGGGGTGGGGTTTAAGGACCTGGGGCTTGCGGTGGTGGACGAGGAGCACCGCTTTGGCGTCTTGCAGCGGCGGGCCCTCCTCAAGATGGCCCGGGTTCCTCCCGATGTCCTGGTGATGTCCGCCACCCCCATCCCCCGTTCCCTGGCCCTAACCCTCTATGGGGACCTCGAGGTCAGCCTCCTGGACGAGATGCCCCCCGGGCGAAAGCCCGTGAGGACCAAGGTCCTCCCCCACCGGCTGCGCCTGCAGGCCTACGCCTTCGCCCGGGAGGAGGTGAGGAAGGGGCACCAGGTCTTCGTGGTGGCCCCGGCCATTGAGGAGTCGGAGGAACTGGACCTGAAGGCGGCCACCGCCCTCTACCAGGAGCTGCAAGGCCTTCTCCCTGGGGTGCGCATGGCCCTCCTTCACGGAAAGATGCCCGCCCGGGAAAAGGATAGCGTCATGGAGGCCTTCCGCCAGGGCGCCTTTGACCTTTTGGTATCCACCACCGTGGTGGAGGTGGGGGTAGACATCCCCAAGGCGAGCCTCATCATCGTGGAAAACGCCGAGCGCTTCGGCCTGGCCCAGCTCCACCAGCTGAGGGGCCGGGTGGGGCGGGGGGGGCTGGAAGGCTATGCCATCCTGATCGCCGGGGAAGCCAGCCAGAAAACCCTAAGGCGCCTAAAGGTCCTCGAGGAGTCCAACGACGGCTTCTACATCGCGGAGATGGACCTGAAGCTAAGGGGACCAGGGGAGCTCAGGGGCACCCGGCAGTCGGGGTACCCGGAACTGAAGCTGGGGGACCTGGCCGAGGACACGGAGGTCATTGAAAAGGCCCGGGCCCTGGCCAAGCGTATCCTGGAAATGGACCCCGATCTCTCCTGGCCCCAGCACCAGGCCCTTAAGGAGGAGCTCCGGGCCCAAGCAGAGCGCCTGGGCTTCCGGGAGGTCATCTAGGGGATGTGGGGGCCTGGGGAGATCCGGGCAAGGGGGTGAAGGGGATGGGGATGAAGGCCCTGCCCCATCCCCATATCCCCGTCTTCGCCTCCGAGGGAGGGGTGCTGAGGGCCGAAAGCCTCCGGGACTACCTTCTGGAGCTACGGGAGGCCTATACCCCCTACGCCCCGGTACCCCCCGTGACCCTCTACGTCCTTTCCGAGAGGGACTGGCAGGCCCTGGTCCCCTACCCTTACGGCCTGGCCTTTCAGCGCAGCGAAGGGGGCAGGCTGTCCCTCTTTGCCCCCCTCACCTACCCCGAAAGGCTCCTCCACCGCTTCCGCGAAACCCTGCTTCCCCTGGGGCCCCCTCCCATGGAAATCCCCGCCTTCTTGGATCTGAACCTGGGCCACGAGTACGCCCACGCCCTTCAGGCGGCCTGGCGCCTGAGGACGGGGGCAAGGTGGTTGGACGAGTTCTTGGCCAACTACCTTTTCCTCCTGGGCCTAGCCCGCGCCAGGCCCGACCTCGCGGCATCCCTATTGGCCTTCTGCCGCTACCTGAGCCGCCTCGAGCCGGAAAGGCGAAGCCTCTCCGCCTACGAGAGGAGGCGGGGAGACCTAAAAAGCGCCCTATGGTTCCAGGCCCAGTTCACCCTCAAGGCCCAGGAGCTTCTGGAAACGAAGGGGGACAGCCTGTTGAAGGCCTGCCTGGAGGCCGCCCCCCTGGACCGGAAAAAGGGGCACGGGCTCCTTTTGGCGCTTGACCCAGAGCTCAAGGCCTGGTTCGCCGCCTTCGGCCTTAAGGGCGCACCCTAGGAGCCCCCTTACCCTCCGCCAAGGCCCTAAGCCAATCCAGGAAGGAAACCTCCCCCACCTTCAAGGTGTACAGCTCGGGCCTGGGCAGGATGCAGTGCTGGCTCCCCGGGGCTAAAAAGAAGGTGTAGTTTTCCGCCTGGGCCGGGGCCAGGACGGCCTTCATGGCCCCTTCGGCCCACTCCCGGGCCGTGGCCTCGGAAGGGCTCCTCTCCCCTTTCATGAGGCCATAGAAGAAGATCTGGGTGCCGTCCAAAAGGGTGGTGTACTGGGCGATGCGGGCCTTGGGGAAGGCCTTCGCCAGGGCCAGGTAGATCTCCGCCACCTCCGGGTTCTGGGAAAGGCCCGAAAGCTCGGGCAGGCGCGGGTTCCAGACGCTAAAGCCCGGGAAGCCCGGGGTGCGCACCCCTACCCCAGCATCCCCGCAGACCGCCACCTGGGCGTTTTTGTAGGTGGAAAGCACCTTGTCCGCGAAGAAGACTGCCCCATAGGCTCCAGCGGAGCAACCGGTCACGAAGACCCTTTCCGGGTCCGTGTGGTTGCGGAACACGTACTCCAAGGCCGCCAGGGCGTTCCTGGCCCCCTGGTGGTGCACCCTAAAGCCCCCGTAGTCCACCGTAGCCCGGCCCACATGGAGATCCCCGGTGCAGTAGGGCACAAAGACGTGGGTCCAGCCGTGGAAGGGGTTGGCCACGCTGATGCGGTTATAGATACCTTGGGCCAGGAGAAGCTCCTGAATATCCACCCGCTTGCGGTATGTCTGGCTTTGGGGGCTGCAGGTGGCGGCGTCCCAGCAGGCCCCGCCTCCCTGGAAATCAATGACCACCTTTTTGGGGTCCCCCGGGCTCACGTAAAACCGATAGGGGGACCCATCGGAGCAGACCCCTCCCGGCACCTCCACCGGCTTCCAGAGGGCCTCGAGGCCCTGGGCCACGGCCAAACCCAACAGCAAAAGCAGGGCTAGCAAACGCCGCATTCTGCACCTCCACCAGGAGCCTACCCAAACCCTTAGACCAAGTCAAGAAAAGGAAGCCCCCCTAAGGGGGGCCTCCTTCCCTCTTTTGGCCTCAGAAGACCGCCTCGCGCAGGATGTCCGTCACGGATACGATGCCGATCACCTCCCCCTGGATGACCGGTGCCCGGCGGATCCCGGTGTTGGCGAAGAGCCGGGCCACGTACTCCACGCCCAGGTCAGGGTTTACGGTGATCACCGGCTTGGTCATGATCTCGTGCACCTGCACCGTGGTGGGATCCTTGCCGTAGGCGATCACCTTGTAGACGATGTCGGTTTCCGTGACGATGCCGTAGGCGTCCTCCTCGTTGCGCCGGTCCACGATGAGGGCCCTAAGGCCGGTCTCCTTCATGAGGTTGATGGCCTCCTTCACCGTGGCCGAACCCTGGATCTTCACCACCTCGGTGGACATGATGTCCTTGGCCTTCTTCATGGCGCACCTCCATGCCCGGCAGGAAGGGACAAAGGGGGTTTGCGGGCATTCTCCACCCTATCCCCTCAGGTATCTCGTGGGGTAGAGACAAAAGACCCTTTCCGCCCCTTTACCCCATCCCGTCCCCAAACCCGGCCCGGCCCTAGGCCCACTCCACCCGGCTCCCCGAAGGGTGTTTGCGCACCCGAAGCCTTGCGGGAAGCCTCTCCGCCAAGGCCTCCACATGGGTGACGATCCCCACCAGCCGCCCCCGGGTGGGGAGGCCTTCCAACACCCCCGCCACCACCTCCAAGGTCTCGGGGTCCAGGGTGCCAAAGCCCTCGTCCAAAAAGAGGGCCCCAAGCCGCCCCCGGGAAAGCTCCTCGGAAAGGGCCAGGGCCAAGGAGAGGCTAGCCAGGAAGCTTTCCCCTCCGGAAAGGGTCTTCACCGGACGCACGGTCTCCGTCCAGAGGTCCAGCACCTGGTACTCGTCCTCCTTGGAGCGGAGGCGGTAGCGGCCCGCGGAAAGGGTGGCCATGAGCTCATCCGCCCGCTCCACCAGGTTCCTCTGCCTAAGGCCCAGGAGGTAGGCGGGGAAGTTGTTCTGCTGCAGGTCAAAGGCCAGCTTTTCCCATAGGTCCACCTCCCGCACCACCTCCGCCAGACGGGCCTCCAGCGCCTGGCGGTGCTTGAGCTTTCCCTCCACGGCCTCGAGCCGCTCTTGCAAAACGGCCTTTTTCCCCATCTTGCCCTGGAGGTCCTCCTGCACCTGGGAAAGCCGCGCCTCCACCTCCCCAAGCCGGGCCTCCACCTCCTCCAGGGAAGGGAGGGGACCGGGAAAACGGGCCCTGACCTCCTTTTCCACCTCCACCAGGAGGGCCTCCACCTGGGAAACCTCCTCCCGGTGGGCCCGGACCCTCTTGGCCAAGGCCTCCCGCTCCTCAGGGGAGAGGTAGAGGGCCTTGGCCTCCTCTTCGGGCATCAGGCCCAAGACCCGGCCCCTGGCCTCCTCCAGGGCCTTTTCCTGCTCCTTCTCCTGGGCCGAAAGCCCCGCCAGGGTCCGGGAAACCTCCTCCAGGGCCTGGGCCAGTTGGCGGTCCCGCCCTTCCTTTTTTTCCAGCTCCTCCAGCCTTCGGGAAAGCTGCCCGATGTGCTCCCCCACCGGCCTCCCCCCCGTCATTTCCCAAAGCAGGCGGTAAAGCCCAGCCCCCAAGGCCTCCTTCTCCCGCCGCAAGGAGGCCAAGGCTTCCCGGGCCCTTTCCCAGCCCGCTTCTTGTCCGCCGAGATCCGTTAGGGGCCCCACCTCCCCCTCCAGACCGGAAAGCTCCCGGCGCCCATGCTCCAACTCCTGGGAAAGCCGCTTCACCTCCTCCTCGAGGGCCCGGGCCTCCCCCTGTTTTTCCCTGTACCGTTCCCTAAGCTCCTGAAGCCTGGCCTGCGCCCCCTGAAGCTCCTGCTCCAGGGCCTTGGGATCCCCGGGGCGGGGTGGAACCCCCAGGGCCTTTAGGGCCTCGCGCTTGGCCCTTTCCTCCTCCGCCAGGGCCCCGAGCCGGGTCAGGACCTCCCGCAAGGCCTTCTCCC
>NZ_CALLUR010000022.1:0-13951 GCF_938010445.1 uncultured Thermus sp. | reverse complement strand
AGGCGAAGTGGAAGGCGTAAGGCTCCACCCAGCCGGAGGCGTACCACCACTCCATCTGGGCGGGCTTGGGGTCCCAGTCCTGGGGGTCGGGAAGCCGCTTTGGGTCCACCCCCACCAGAACAGGAGCGCAGGCCGCCAACGCCAAGGCCAAGGGCCACAACCGCCACACGGCTTTAATTTACCCTTAAGGGCCCCAGGCCCAATGTGGGCCATTTCCCATGTTAGGGAAAAGGGGGGTGTGGGGGGTTATCCTCCCCCGGTTTTCAAACCGGGGATACATGGACCCCCCACGTGCCCCGCAGGGGCACATGGCATGGTGAACGGCAGATGTGTGGTCCGATCTTCTTGGGGACAGCGTTCCCCGTGGACCTCCAAACTTGGAGTAGGGGGTTCCATGGGGTAGTCCGATGGGTAAAACTCCAAACGAACACCCGTGGCAGAGCCAGAAGCATTGCGCTCGCCTGCCGATACGGAGTCAAGGTTTTTCTGGGCTCGGACGGAGCCTTCGGGAGTGGGCGCTGTGCAAACAGTCTCATGATTCCCGAGGTCACGGGCGAAGCCCGTATCTTGCAGCCCTGTTCTTCAGAACAGGGAGTCGTCACATTTGGGACATGGCCCTTGGGCCCGCGCGGGCAAGAAGGCAGTGACGGCATGACCGACACCCACGCCCATCTAGACTTCCTGGAAGAGGCCGAGCTGGAGGAGGCCAAGGCCCACTTCCCGGAGCTTAGGGCCATCCTCACCCTAGGGGTGGACCCAAGCCGCTGGGAGAGGACCCTAGCCCTGGCCCAAGGCAACGTGTACGCCGCGGTGGGCCTCCACCCCACCTCGGCCCATCTGCTTTCCCCCGAGGTGGCGGAAGCCCTTAGGCACTACGCCCGCCACCCCCGGGTGCGGGCTATAGGGGAAAGCGGCCTGGACTACCACTGGACCCCCGAGACCAAACCCGCCCAGCTTAAGGCCCTGGACTTCCAGGCCAGCCTGGCCCAGGAGCTTGGGCTTCCTTTGGTCCTCCACGTGAGAAGCAAGGACGGGAAGGCGGAAGAAGACCTGGCCGCTTGGCTTCTGGCCCACCGGCCCCCGCAGGTGGTCCTCCACGCCTTCGGGGGGCATCCGGTCCTCGAGGCTGCCGGCCTCCAGGTGGGCGCTTACTTCAGCTTTGCCGGCCCCCTGACCTACAGGAAAAACCAGGCCCTGCGGGAAGCGGCCCAAAGGCTTCCCTTAGACCGCCTCCTGGTGGAAACCGACACCCCCTTCCTCCCCCCAGAGCCCCACCGGGGCAAGCGCAACCTTCCCCACCGCGTGCGCCACACCTTGGAAAAGCTGGCCGAGGTACGGGGGCTCCCCTTTGGGGAGATGGAGGCCATTACCGACGCCAACGCCGAAAGGTGCTTCCGCTTTGCTGGCCGGGTGGGAAGCCCCTAGCCAACGTCCCCACCTTTTCCGGGGGCATGGGGCAGAATGCTAAACATGAAACGGCTTCTTCTCTTTTTCCTTCTCCTCCTACCGGCCCTGGCCGCTCCCAGGCTGGTGGTGCAACTGGAGGATGGCCTCAAGCCGCTACTGGACCTCATCGCCTCGGCCCAGGAGGAGATCTTGGTGAAGATGTACCTCTGGACCCCAAGCCGCCTGGACGTGGCGGAGGCCTTGGGGCAGGCCGTGGCCCGGGGGGTCAGGGTCAGGGTCCTCTTGGAGCGGGAACCCTCTGGGGGACGCGTGGACCTCACGGTATTCCAAGCCCTAAAGGACCAGGGGGTGGAGGTCAGGCTCACCACCCCCTTCCGCTTCGTTTTCGTTCACGAAAAAAGCCTGGTGGTGGACCGGAAGCGGGCCTGGGTGGGCACCATGAACCTCACGGGAAGCGCCTTCACCGCCAACCGGGAGTACGCCCTCATCCTGGATGACCCCAAGCAGGTGGCCGAGGTGGTGAGGGTTTTTGAAGCCGATTGGGAGGGCAAACGGCTGGACCTTTCCCAGGCCCTTCTCGTCTGGGCGCCAAGCCGCACCTTGGGCGGGGTAAAGGAGGGCAACGCCCGGGAAACCCTCCTTGGCCTCATCCAAGGGGCCAAGAGGGAAATCCTCTTGGAGCATCAGGCCATGGCCGATCCCCAGGTGGTGGCCGCCCTCAAGGAGGCCTTAAGCCGAGGGGTCCGGGTGCGCCTGGTGGGAAGCCCAAGGGAACCTGGGGACACCTACTTTTTGGCGGGTGCGGAGGAGCTAAGGCAGGCTGGAGCGGAGGTGCGGTTTCTCCCCGATCCTTATGTGCACGCCAAGGCCCTGGTGGTGGACGGGGAGGTAGCCCTAGTGGGTAGCTTGAACCTGAGCGCCAACTCCCTAAACGCCAACCGCGAGCTTGCCGTGCGCTTCACCCGCCAGGAGGCACCCGAGGCCTTCTCAAGGCTGCTTTCCACCATGGAAAAGGATTTTCAGGCGGGCCTTCCGGAAAACCCCTTTGCCCTGCCCCCTCTGGAAGGCGTCATCCCTTGGCAGGAAGCCCCCAAGTACTTTGGCCGCATCGCCACCGTGGAAGGGGTGATCCAACAGGTGGAGGACCGGGGCACCGTGGCCTTCCTCCGGTTTGGCCCGGGGGAAAGCGACCTGAGGCTGGTGGTCTTCCCCAGGAGCTATGGCCTTTTCCAACAACCCTTCCCGCAAAGCTACCTGGGAAAGAAGGTGCGGGCCAGGGGTCGCATCGTCCTTTACGCTGGGTACTACGAGATCGTGCTGGAGGATCCCTCGGCCCTCGAGGTGCTGGATGGAAGCCCTTAGGGTCCTGGGCTACGAGGTAAGCCCCATAGAGGGGGGGTTCTATGGGGAAAAGCGCCGTGGGGGCGTGGTCTACCAGGTCTTCTACTCGGAGAAAGGAGATGTGCGCCTAAGGCGCCTGCGTTTCCTCAAGGAAGAGGCCCGGCCTCTAACCTTGGCCGGGGTGGAAGGGGAGTGGGCGGCCCGGTACCAGGTGGAGGAAAACTTTTTCGCCGTGACGCCCCCTCAGGACCTTCCCCACCTGGTCCTGGCCTTTGAGCGCCTTGACCTAGGGGGAGAAACCCCCTAAACTCTAGGGCAATATGCGTCTGCCCCAGGGTAATGACGCCTAGACGGGGGGCAAGGCCATCCGGCCCCCCCGGTCCCCCATGGCCGGGGGGGCCAAACCTTAGGAGGAGGGAGCATGCGGGTTCTGGTACGGGACTTAAAAGACCATGTGGGCGAGGAAGTGGAGCTATTGGGCTTTCTCCACTGGCGGCGGGATTTAGGAAAGGTCCAGTTTCTTCTCCTTAGGGACCGAAGCGGCATCGTCCAGATAGTAACCGGGGGGCAAAGGCTTCCCTTGCCCGAGTCCAGCCTAAGGGTAAGGGGCCAGGTGGTGGCCAACCCCAAGGCCCCGGGGGGCCTCGAGGTGCACGCCCAGGAGCTGGAGGTCCTATCCCCGGCCTTGGAGCCCACCCCCGTGGAGATCCCCAAGGAGGAGTGGCGGGCCAGCCCCGACACCCTTTTGGAATACCGCTACGTCACCCTCAGAGGGGAGAAGGCCCGGGCCCCCCTTAAGGTCCAAGCGGCCTTGGTGCGGGGCTTTAGGCGGTACCTGGACCGGCAGGACTTCACGGAGATCTTCACCCCCAAGGTGGTGCGGGCCGGGGCCGAGGGAGGCTCGGGGCTTTTCGGGGTGGACTACTTTGAGTACCGGGCCTACCTGGCCCAGTCCCCCCAGCTCTACAAGCAGATCCTGGTGGGGGTATTTGAGAGGGTCTACGAGGTGGCCCCGGTCTGGCGCATGGAGGAGCACAACACCAGCCGCCACCTGAACGAGTACCTTTCCCTGGACGTGGAGATGGGGTTCATCGGGGGGGAGGAAGACCTCATGGGGCTTGAGGAAGGCCTCCTCCAGGAAATGCTGGAAGAGGCCCTTTCCAGCGCTGGGAACGAGATCCGGCTCCTGGGAGCCGAGTGGCCCTCCTTCCCCAAGGATGTACCCCGCCTCACCCACGCGGAGGCCCGGAGGATCCTCAAGGAAGAGCTGGGCTACCCCGTGGGCCAGGACCTCTCCGAGGAGGCGGAGCGGCTTCTGGGCCAGTACGCCAAGGAGCGCTGGGGCTCGGACTGGCTTTTCATCACCCGCTACCCCCGCGCCCTTCGCCCCTTCTACACCTACCCTGAACCCGACGGCACCACCCGCAGCTTTGACCTCCTCTTCCGGGGCCTGGAGATCACCTCCGGGGGGCAGAGGATCCACCGCTACCAGGACCTGGTGGAAAGCCTAAAGGCCAAGGGCATGGACCTGGAGGGCTTCCAAGGCTACCTGGAGGTCTTCAAGTACGGCATGCCCCCCCACGGGGGTTTCGCCATCGGGGCGGAGAGGCTTACGCAAAAGCTTCTGGGCCTCCCCAACGTGCGCTACGCCCGCGCCTTCCCCCGGGACCGGCACCGGCTTACCCCCTGATCCCACCCCGCCCTGGCGAAAACCAGGGCGGGGACCCCTGCTAGAAGCGATCCCAGAGGATGGCCCGCTTGACCTCCTCTATGAGCTGGGTCACGGGGATCTCCCGGGGGCAGGCCTCGGTGCAGTTGTAGGCGGTGCGGCAGCGCCACACCCCGCTTCCCGAGCCCAGCGCCTTGAAGCGCTCCCTCTTCCCCCGGTCGCGGGAGTCAAAGATGAAGCGGTGGGCCTGGACGATGGCCGCAGGGCCCAGATAGGTGCCGTTCACCCAGAAGACGGGGCAGCTGGTGGTGCAGCTGGCGCAGAGGATGCACTTGGTGCCGTGGTCAAACCGCTCCCGCTCCTCGGGGCTTTGCAGCCGCTCCCGGGCCGGGGGAGGTTCGTCGTTGATGAGGTAGGGCTTCACCGCCCGGTAGGCGGCGAAGAAGGGCTCCATGTCCACGACCAGGTCCTTCTCCACCGGAAGGCCCCGGATGGGCTCCACGGTGATGAGGCTTCCCAGGTCCTTCACCAGGGTCTTGCAGGCCAGGCGGTTCCTGCCGTTGATGAGCATGGCGTCGGAGCCGCAGATCCCGTGGCCACAGCTCCTGCGGAAGGCCAGGGTACCGTCCTGGTCTGCCTTTACCTTATGGAGAAGGTCCAGAACCCTATCCCAGGGCTCGGCCTCCACCTGGTAGGTTTGCCAGGTGGGCTTCTCGTGCTTGGCGGGGTCAAAGCGGAGGATCTTAAGGGTCACCTGCATGGCGCCTCCTAGTAGGTACGGGCCTTGGGCTCAAAACGGCCTAGGACCACGGGCTTGTAGCGGAAGGCCACCTTGCCGTCGGCCACCTTGTAGGCCAGGGTGTGCTTGAGCCAGTTTTGGTCGTCCCGCTCGGGGTAGTCCTCCCGGGCATGGGCCCCGCGGGACTCGGTGCGGTTTAGGGCGGAGTGCACCAGGGCCTCGGCCACCTCCAGGAGATACCCCAGTTCCAAAGCCTCCACCAGCTCGGTGTTGTAGACCTCCCCCTTGTCCTCTATGGAGATGTGGCGGTAGCGCTCCATGAGCTCCTTGAGGATCTCCACCTGCTTGGCCAAGAGCTCCCCGGTGCGGAAGACCGAGGCGTTATCCATCATGGTCTGCTGGAGCTCGGCCCGGAGGACGGCCACCTTCTCCTTGCCCGTGGAGGCCTTAATCCGCTCAATGCGCTCGCGGCTTTCCCCCAGGTGCTCCTCGGTGAGCTCGTGGTAATCGGCGTCCTTGGCGAAGCGGGCCGCATGGATCCCCGCGCGCCGGCCAAAGACCACCAGATCCCCCAAGGAGTTGGTCCCTAGGCGGTTGGCCCCGTGCAGGCTCACGCAAGCCGCCTCCCCGGCGGCGTAAAGCCCGGGCACCACCGTGTTCTTCTCATCCTGGATCACCTGGCCCCACAAGGTGGTGGGAATCCCCCCCATGGCGTAGTGGGCGGTGGGCATCACCGGCACCGGCTCCTTCAAGGGGTCCACCCCCAGGTAGATGCGGCTGAACTCGGTGATGTCGGGAAGCTTCTTCTCAATGACCTCCGGAGGCAGGTGGGTGAGGTCCAAAAGCACGTGGTCCTTCTTGGGACCCACCCCCCGGCCTTCCCGCACCTCCAGGTACATGGCCCGGGAGACCATATCCCTGGGGGCCAGGTCCTTGATGGTGGGGGCATAGCGCTCCATGAAACGCTCCCCCAGGGCGTTCCTCAGGATGCCCCCTTCCCCCCTAGCCCCCTCGGTGAGGAGGATGCCCAAGGGGTAAAGCCCCGTGGGGTGGAACTGGTAGAACTCCATGTCCTCGAGGGGAAGCCCCTTGCGGTAGAGGATGGCCTGCAGGTCCCCGGTGAGGGTATAGGCGTTGGAGGTCACCTTGTAGATGCGGCCAAACCCCCCAGAGGCGATGACGATGGCCTTGGCCTGGAAGAGGTGCAGCTCCCCCGTGGCCAGCTCGTAGGCCACCAGCCCCTTGGCCACCCCATCCTCGAGGATGACGTCCGTGACGTGGAACTCGTTGTAGAAGGTGATGTTATGCTTCACGCACTGCTGGTAGAGGGTCTGGAGGATCATGTGCCCGGTGCGGTCGGCGGCGTGGGCCGCCCGGTGCACCGGGGCCTTGCCCCAGTCCTTGGTATGGCCGCCGAAGCGGCGCTGGGCGATCCTGCCGTTGGGCAAACGGTCAAAGGGAAGGCCCATGTGCTCCAGCTCCAAGACCGCCTCAATGACCTCCTTGGCGAAGACCTCGGCGGCGTCTTGGTCCGTGAGGTAGTCCCCCCCTTTGATGGTGTCAAACATGTGCCATTCCCAGTGGTCCTCCTCCACGTTGCCCAAGGCCGCACCTATCCCCCCCTGGGCCGCCCCCGTGTGGCTCCGGGTGGGGTAAAGCTTGCTGACCACCGCCACGTCGGCACCTTCCCGGGCCGCATAAAGGGCCGTAGCCAGGCCCGCCCCGCCTGCACCCACCACGATGACCTCGTGTCTGTGCGCCATACTAGTTCACCCCGAAATCATGGTTGAAAAGGGAAAGGCTTCCCAAGACGAAAAGAAAGGCGATGAGGCCATAGAGCACCACCTTGGTCCAAAACCGCCTGGAAGGGTTGCGAATCCAGTCGTCCAGGACATAGCGGAGCCCATTGGCCCCGTGCAAGAGGCCCAGTCCCAGGATCAAAAGATCGTAGATCTTCCAGGTGGTCTGGGAAAGTCTCTTGGCCACGTAGTCGTAGTCAATGCTGTTGAGGTCGGTGAGGATGGCGTTCATCCACATGTGGCCGATGAGCAGGAAGACCAAGACCACCCCGGAGATGCGCATGAAGACCCACCAGTAGAGTTCCAGATTGGTGCTGGCCTCGAGCCTCGCCTCCTCATAACGCTTGGACTTAATCGCCATGGCCACCTCCCAAAATCCCGCCCCCGATCTTCACCAAGAAGGGGAGGTAGAAAAGGACGAAAAGAACCCAGACCCCGTACCAAAGCTGGCGTTGGTAGCGCACCCCCCAGGAGGTGAAGTCCATGAGGATGATCCTGAGCCCATTGAACCCGTGGTAAAGCACCCCGGCGATGAGGAGAAGTAGCCCCAGCTGGAAAACCGGCTGGTGGTAGAACTTCATGAGGGCGTTGGACACCTCCGGACCCCACATGGCGCTGGAAATGTTGGCCACGTGAAGCATCAGGAAGACCAGGATGCCCAGACCTGAGAGCCGGTGCAGGTAAAAGGCCCACTGCCCTTCTCTTCCCCTGTACATGGCACCTCCTTACCGGCCGCCATCATACCACTTTCCTTAAGGAGAGTGTGGGGCAGGGCTTATCTTACCCTGCCGTATACCCCCACCCCCTATCTTCTCCGCTAGGGCAAAGGTCTTTCACCCTTTCCCCCACCAGACGGGCCGGGGGCCAACCCCCCTAGGGGGGACGAAGGGGTTTTCCCGCCCGGGAACGAGGTATTGACAGGGGGGGGAGGGGGGGGCATAATGGGGGGCGTGCCGCGGGGGGATACCCCGGGGGGCACGGGAAGGAGGTGGTCAGGATGGAACTCTTTGGATTCGGACCGCATCTGATGGTGGACGGCTACGACGCCAATCCCGAAAAGCTCCGGGACGCTGAGCTGGTGCGCCGTGTCCTGGACGAGCTCCCCGAGGAGATGGAGATGACCAAGGTGCTTCCCCCCTTCGTCTACAGCTACGGGCCCCAAGGGGAGGACGGGGTGACCGGGGTGGTGATCATCGCCGAAAGCCACATCGCCATCCACACCTTCCCCAAGAAGCGCTTCCTCTCCATTGACATCTTCTCCTGCAAGGCCTTTGACATGGCCCAGGTGCTCCGAAAGCTCACCGCGGTCTTTGAGATCGGCCGCTACGAAACCTACATGATCAACCGGGGCAAGGAGTTCCCCAAGGACCCCGAGCTGGCCCGGAAGATCGTTCTGGGGGAACGGGAGTACCTGGAAGCCCGGGTGGGCTAAGCCCCTCCCTTCCCTCCTCCGGGCCCTCCCGGGGGTTTCATATTGGGCTCATCCTTCCCGCCTAGCCTTGGTAAGGGAGGCTTGTATGGTGCGCAAACTCCTGACGCTGGGTTTGCTGGCGCTAAGTGTGGCCTTGGCGCAAGGCTTCCGCGGCCTATCCTTGGGTACTTCCTACCCGGAAATCGGGGTGCAACCCGGGGAGAGCGTAAACCTCACGCTCACCCTTAAGAACCATGGCCTTCCCCCCGGGGTGGTCCGGGTGCAGGTGGCCGAGGCCCCGCAGGGCTGGCAGGCCAGCCTCATCGGTGGGGGCCGCCTGGTGCGGGCGGTTTACCTGGCCCCCGATGGCGAGGCCACCCTCACCCTTCGCCTCCAGCCCCCCAAAGAGGTGAAGCCCGGCACCTACCGCTTCCTGGTGCGGGCCGAGGGGCTGGGCCAGGTGGCCACCCTCCCCATCGGCCTTGTGGTGGGCGAGGGCCTGCCGCAGCGGCTTAGCCTCGAGGCGGAGCTCCCCATCCTTAAAGGCCCCCCCACCAGCTCCTTCCGCTACCGGGTGACCCTGAAAAACGAATCCGACCGCGACCTCCTGGTCTCCTTGGAGTACGAGGCCCCCAAGGGTTGGCAGGTGACCTTCACCCCCGCCTTCTCCGGCCAGCAGGTGACCAGCCTCCCCATCAAGGCGGGGGAGAGCAAGGACCTGGACGTGGAGGTGTCCCTGCCCAAGGACACCAAGGCCGACACCTATGGCCTCACCCTGAGGGCCGTGGCCGGGGAGGCCAAGGCGGAGCTGGGGCTGACCCTGGAGGTCACGGGCCGGCCCCAGGTGCGCTTCTCCACCAAGGAGGGGCGGCTTTCCGGCCAGGTGGTGGCGGGGCGGGACAATGCGGTGAAGCTCCTCTTGAAAAACGAGGGAAGCGCCCCCGCCAAGGACCTTTCCTTCAGCGCCTTTGAGCCTTCGGGCTGGGAGGTGAAGTTTGAGCCCGACAAGCTGGACGCCCTAGAGCCCGGCCAGGAGCAGGAGGTGACCGCCCGCATCAAGCCCTCCCCCAAGGCGGTGACCGGGGACTACATGGTGACCCTAAGGCTTTCCGGGGCCGACGGCCTTTCCGAAAGCCTGGACTACCGGGCCACGGTGGTGCGCTCCAGCCTCTGGGGCCTGGTGGGGGTGGGCATCATGGCCGTGGCCCTTTTGGTCCTGGCCTTTGCCGTGAACCGTTTCGGCCGGAGGTAGCATGGTGGTCATAGAAACCCATGGCCTCAGCAAGCGCTACGGCCGGGTGGTGGCCGTGGAGGACCTGAACCTGGAGGTGAAGGAGGGGGAGGTCTTTGGCCTCCTGGGCCCCAACGGCTCGGGGAAGACCACCACCATCCTCATGCTCCTCGGCCTCACCGAGCCCACCAAGGGCGAGGCCCGGGTCCTGGGCCTGGACCCCATGCGGGAGCCCTTAAAGGTGAAAAGCCGGGTGGGCTATCTGCCCGACCAGGTGGGGTTTTACGGGGAGCTCACCGCCTGGGAGAACCTGCGCTACACCACCCGGCTCCTTGGCCTGCCTGAAGGGGAAGCCCAGGCCCGCATTGAGGAGGTCCTAAAGCGCATGGGGCTATGGGAGGTGCGGGACCGGCGGGTTTCGGCGTTTAGCCGAGGGATGCGGCAGCGGCTCGGCCTCGCCGAGGTCCTCCTCAAACGCCCCAAGGTGGCCATCCTGGACGAGCCTACCCTGGGCCTGGACCCCGAGGCCGCCCGGGAGTTCCTAGAGCTCATCAAGGGCCTAAAGGCCGAGGGGATCACCATCCTCCTCTCCAGCCACCTCCTGCACCAGGTGCAGGAGGTCTGCGACCGGGTGGGGCTTTTCCACAAGGGCCGCCTGGCCCTCCTTGGGACCGTGGAGGAACTGGCGCAAAGGGTTTTGGGGGGTGGGTACGAAATCCTGGTGGAGGCCAGCCCGGGCCTCGAGGAATCCTTCCGAACCTTAGCCGGCGTGGCCCGGGTGGAAGCGGAAGGAGGGCGGTACCGCATCCTGGCGAGCCGTGACCTGCGTCCCGAACTGGCCCGCATCGCCGTGGAGCACGGTCAGCTTCTGGGCTTGGCCCTTCGCCGTCCCAGCCTGGACGAGGTCTACGCCCACTACTTCAAGGAGGTGGCCCATGCGGCGTGAAGGCTCCCCCTGGACGGGGCTTTGGGCGGTCTTCTTCAAGGAGATGGCCGACCACCTCACGGGGATCCGCATGCGCATTCTGGAAGGGCTGATCCTGCTATCGGCCTTGGCAGCGGTGTACACCGGTACCCAAACCCTGCGCCGGACCGTGGGGGAAGACCCTTACCTGTACCTCAAGCTCCTCACCACCGCCCAAGACCCCTTGCCCTCCTTCGTGGGTTTCCTCTCCTTCTTCGTTCCCTTGGCCGCCATCGCCCTGGCCTTTGATGCGGTGAACGGGGAGTACGCCAGGGGGACGCTTTCCCGCATCCTCTCCCAGCCCATCTACCGGGATGCCCTTCTTTTCGGCAAGTTCTTGGCTGGGCTTGGCACCTTAGCCGTGCTCCTTCTCGCCCTTTTCCTCCTGGTGGTGGGCCTGGGCCTCTTCACCCTGGGGGTGCCTCCTGGAGGCGAGGAGATGGGGCGGGCCTTTTTCTTCCTCCTGGCCACCTTGGCCTATGCGGGCTTCTGGTTAGCCCTAGGCCTTCTCTTCTCCGTGCTGTTCCGCCAGCCGGCCACCGCCGCCTTAGCGGCCATTGGGGTGTGGCTCTTCTTCGCCGTCTTCTTCCCCATCCTCACGGACCTGGCAGCGGGTGCCCTTCTTCTCCAAGCCGACCCCTTTGACCCGGAAAGCCAGCTGAAGCAGGCCAACCTGGCCCTTTGGATCTCCCGGCTTTCCCCCAACACCCTGTATGCGGAAACCCTAACCGCCGTGCTCAACCCCGCGGTGCGTTCCCTGGGCCCCATCCTCATCACCCAGCTGGAGGGCGCGGTGCTAGGTACCCCCCTTCCCCTCTCCCAAAGCCTCCTCCTCGTCTGGCCCCAGCTCACCGGCCTCGTGTCCCTGGTCATCCTCCTTTTCACCCTGGCCTACGTGAGCTTCCAGCGCCAGGAGGTCCGGGCCTAACCAGCCCCAGAAACCCTAGTCCTCCAGCCACTCGGTGGCGTAGGCGTTGGTCTTGGGGATGACGCAGAGGAACTCCACCGGCTCATCCCCCTCGTTCACATAGGCATGGGGCGTCTCCGGAGGGATGTACACCGCCTGCCCGGCCCCCACCTCCCTCACCTCGTCCCCCAAAAGCACCTTCATGCGCCCAGAGAGCACGTACTGCTCGTGCTCAATGCTGGGGTGCTTGTGCTTGGGAATCCTTCCTCCCGGCAGAATGGTGAACTTGCGGGTGATGAAGTGGGGTGCCCCATCCTCAGGGCCGATGAGCACCTGGATAAAGGCCTTCTCTCCCCGTTCCACGGGACGGGCCTCCACGCTGGCCCCCTGTTTAACCACAGGCTTCATGCCGCCCATTGTAGCAAAAGGGCCTCCACTTCCTCATCGGTGACCTCGCCAAAGTCCATGTAGTAAGCCCCCACGGCGGCGAAGTCCGGTGGGGTAGAGAGCGCCACCACCTCGGCCTGATCCTTCAACCTCTCCACCGCATCGGGGCTGGCCACGGGCACCGCCACCACCACCCGCCGGGGCTTCTCCGAGAGGACCACGGCTAAGGCCGCCTCCATGGTGGAACCCGTGGCGATGCCATCGTCCACTAGCACCACATCCCGGCCCGTAAGGGGCACTTTGGGGCGCACCTTGCGGTAGCGCTCGGAGCGCTTGCGAATAACGTCCTTCTGCCGGGCTGCTTCCCGCTCCAGGTAGCTCTGGTCGGCGTACTGCAAGGCGTAGGGTTTTAGGACCATGCCTCCCCTCTCCCCTACGGCCCCCAAGGCGAACTCCGGGTTCCCCGGAGCCCCCACTTTGCGCACCAAGACCACATCCAGCTCCCCACCCAAGCCCCGGGCCACCTCATCGGCCACCACCACCCCGCCTCGAGGGATGCCCAGCACCACAGGGCGTTCCAGACCCAAGGGCCTTAGGGCCTCCGAAAGAAGCGCACCGGCATGCCTGCGGTCGCGGAAGCGCATAGGAAAACCTCCTTACCCATGCTACACCTCACCACCGTCTTGAACGCGGTATAAGGTTCTTGGTAAGCTCGGGGTGAAGGAGGCAAGGGTATGGACCAAACCCGCTCCAAACCTTGGCTTGCCCACTATGACCCCGGTGTACCCCCCGAGGTGGAGGTACCGCCCATACCCCTTTGGCGCTTCCTGGAAGAAAGCGCCCATCGCTACCCACAAAACACCGCCTTAGAGTTTTTGGGGAAAACCCTTACCTACGCCGAGCTATGGGATAAGTCCCGACGTTTTGCCGCAGGGCTAACGGCCTTAGGGGTTAAGCCCGGGGACCGGGTGGCCATCATGCTGCCCAACTCCCCCCAGTTCGTCATCGCCTTCTTTGGCACCCTTTTGGCTGGGGGCGTGGGCGTCAACGTAAACCCCCTCTACACCCCCAGGGAGCTAAGGCACCAGCTAAAGGACTCGGGTGCGGAAACCCTCATCATCCTGGACCATCTCCTGCCCCGCTTCCTGGAGGTGGAGGGGGAAACCCCGGTGAAGCGCACTGTGGTCACGGGTATCAAGGACTTCCTCCCCTTCCCCAAAAACCTCCTCTACCCCCTAAAGGCCAAGAAGGACAAGCTTCCCCTAGGCTACCCCAAGCGCCAAGGCTTCCACGCCTTCCTGGACCTCCTCAAATACGCCCCCGCCCCTCCTCATACCCCGGATCCGGAGGATCTGGCCCTTTTACAGTACACAGGGGGGACCACCGGGATCTCCAAGGGGGCCATGCTCACCCATAAGAACCTGGTGGCCAACGTGCTCCAGATTGACGCCTGGGACCCCACCTCTAAGGACCTTCGTGGCCAAGGGGTAATGCTGGGGGCCCTGCCCTTCTTCCACGTCTACGGCATGACCGTGGCCATGAACTACGGCATCTACTCCGGATACAAGATCGTCCTCCTCCCAAGGCCGGAGATCCACGCCATCGTGGAGGCCATAGAGAAGCATGGGGTTACCCATTTCCCTGGGGTACCTACCCTGTACGTGGCCTTCAACAACTTCCCGGGGATTGAGAGGAGAAACGTGAAGAGCATCCGCATCTGCCTCTCCGGGGCTGCCCCCTTACCCGTGGAGGTGGCCAAGCGCTTTGAGGAGATCACCGGGGCCCGGCTCATAGAGGGGTATGGCCTATCCGAAGCCAGCCCCGTGACCCACTCCAATCCCGTCCTGGGGGAGATCAAAAAGGGCTCCATCGGCATGCCCTTCCCCAGCGTGGACGCCAAGGTGGTGGACGAGGAGGGCAAGGAGGTCCCCCTGGGCGAGGTGGGGGAGCTCATGGTCAAAGGCCCCAACGTCATGAAAGGCTACTGGAACCGCCCCGAGGAAACCCAAAAGGCCCTCAAGGACGGCTGGCTTTTCACCGGCGACCTGGCCAAAATGGACCAGGACGGCTACTTCTACATCGTGGACCGCAAAAAG
>NZ_CALLUR010000021.1:0-4785 GCF_938010445.1 uncultured Thermus sp. | reverse complement strand
GCATAGGCGGAAAGCACCTGGGCCAGGTACTCCCGGGGCTCGTCCCTATCTTGGAAGCGGAGGAAGGCGTAGAGGTTCCCTTCCCGGGCGAGGCCCCTTAGGGTATAGCCGATGCCGCCGTTATAGGCGGTGACCGCGCAGGCCACTTGCTCCAGACCCCTGTAGGCGGCGCAGCGCTCCAGGAGCCAGCGCAGGTAGCGGGCGGCGTAGCGGATGCTGGCCTCGGGATCAAAAGGATCGGCGGGATCCTCCCCCAGCATGCGGGCCACATCCGCCCAGGTGCTCCTTAGGAACTGGCCCAGGCCCAAGGCCCCCGTGGGGCTTACCGCCAGGGGGTCAAAGCGGCTTTCCACGTGGAGAAGGGCGTACAGCAGACTGGGGTCAAGGCCTTCCTTTCGGGCATACCCTTCCACCCACTCCCGGTAGGGACGGGGATAGGCCATGGCGGTGGGCCAGGCGGCCCGGATACCCTCCCGGTAAGCCCCCAAGCGGTAAAGGAGGGGCACCAAGGCCGGCCAATCCTTGGGCCTTTGCCAAAGGGCGTAGCGCACCACCCCCCGGGCCCAGGCCTCCTTACCCCCTAGGCGGAGGGCCTCCACGGTAGACGCCTCTGGGGGTGGCGGAAGGGAAGGGGCGGGCGGAGGCGGCTCGGGTTCCTTGCCCACAAGGAGGCCAAGCCCCCCCTTGAGGAGGGTAAAGGCCTCCCCTTGCACCCCGGTCAAGCCCAGCCCCCCCGCCAACACATAGGCCCTTAGGGCGGCGTCATCGGCGTAAGGGCTTTTCCCACCGGCCAAGGTGAGGTAAAGGGGAAGGGCCTCCCGCTTAAGGCCTTGCCGCTCTAGAAGCCCCGCAGCCCGCCAAAGGCCCTCGGGGGTACTCCGCCGGTAGGCCTGTACCGCCTCGAGGACCCTCCCCATCTCCTCCAGGATCCGCCCTTGGGCATAGCGGCTTTCCGGATGGTCGTAACGGGCCAGGGCTTCCAAGGCCTCCTCCCTACGCCCAAGCCGCCAAAGGACATGGCCCAGACCCAGGTACCCCCGGGGATCCTCCTGGGCCCAGGCTTGGTAGGAGGGCAAAGCCTCCTGGAAGCGCCCCAAGCGGAAAAGCGCCTGGGCGCGGAGGTCCGGGCGTACCCCCTCGGGAAGAACCCTGAGCAGCGCCTCATAGGCCCTACCCCGGAATAGGGCCAACCAAAGCCTTTCCCCTTCACCCAGGGAAAGGAGGGCCTCCACGGCCTCTCTTTCCGGCAGAAGCCTTTGCCAGGCAGAAAAAGCCCGGGGGTCTTGGGCCTTTTGCAAAAGGCGCGCCGCTTTGCGCCAGGCCTCCCGAGCCTCCCAGCCTGGCTCAAAGGCCCTTACCCCTTCCAGGAAGAGGGCATAGCGCCACGCATACTCCGCCCGCTCCGCCAAGGGCACCTCCTCCTGGTCCACCAGGAGCCAGCCTGCCAGCATCCGGGCATACCCCTCGCCTCCCGCGGCCACCTGGCGCACCTCCTCTACCCTTCCTCCTTCCAAGGTGGCAAAGGGCTCGGGAAGGCCTTGGGCGCGGCAGGAGGCCAGCAGCAGCAAAAGGAGCGGGATCCCGCGCACCCCCCCACCCTAACAAAACTCCCATGAGAAGCCTAAGGGCCGCGCCCCGACCTTCGTCTGGCAGAGGCATTCCTTCCCTTAACGGAAGTCCCCCTGGCAGAACCCCCGGACCAGGGCGTAGCCTGATGGGGCTTATGGCTATGGAAGGACGTATTCCCCCCCACAGCCTCGAGGCGGAACAGAGCGTCCTGGGGGCCATTCTCCTGGATTCGGATGTCCTGGACGAACTGGAAGGCCTCCTCCCCTCCCCCGAGGCCTTTTACGCCGAGGCCCACCGCAAGATCTATGCGGCCATGCAGGCCTTAAGGTCCCAGGGCAAGCCCGTGGACCTGGTGACCCTGGCGGAGGAGCTTTCCCGCCGGGGGGAGCTGGAAGGGGTTGGAGGGTTGAGCTACCTGGTGCAGCTTTCCGAGGCCACCCCCACCGCCGCCTATGCGGAGCACTACGCCCGCATCGTGGCGGAGAAGTGGACCCTGAGAAAGCTCATCCAAGCAGCCGGGGAGGCCATGCGCCTGGCCTATGAGGAGGCGGGAAGCCTGGATGAGATACTGGACACCGCGGGCAAAAAGATCCTCGAGGTGGCCCTTACCCAAACGGACACCGAGGCCCGTTCCATTCGCGAACTGGTGCACGAAACCTTTGAGCACATAGAATCCCTCTTCCAAAACAAGGGGGAGGTGGCCGGGGTACGCACCGGCTTCAAGGAGCTGGACCAGCTCATCGGCACCCTGGCCCCGGGCTCCTTGAACATCATCGCCGCCCGCCCGGCCATGGGAAAGACCGCCTTCGCCCTCACCATCGCCCAAAACGCCGCCCTAAAAGAGGGGGTGGGGGTGGGGATCTACTCCTTAGAGATGCCCGCCTCCCAGCTCACCCTACGCCTCATGTGCTCGGAGGCCCGGATTGATATGAACCGGGTGCGCCTGGGCCAGCTCACAGACCGGGACTTCTCCCGCCTGGTGGACGTGGCAGGCCGGCTTTCCGAGGCCCCCATCTACATTGACGACACCCCGGACCTCACCCTGATGGAGCTTAGGGCCCGGGCAAGAAGGCTTAGGAGCCAGCACGACGTGGGCCTATTGATCATAGATTACCTCCAACTCATGTCCGGCCCCGGGGCCGGTAAACAGGGGGAAAACCGCCAGCAGGAGATCGCCGCCATCTCCCGTGGGCTTAAGGCCTTGGCCCGGGAACTCAACGTGCCCGTCATCGCCCTAAGCCAGCTCTCCCGGGCGGTGGAGGCCAGGCCCAACAAGCGCCCTATGCTCTCGGACTTAAGGGAATCCGGCAGCATAGAGCAGGACGCGGACCTGGTCATGTTCATCTACCGGGACGAGTACTATAACCCCCATTCGGAAAAGGCGGGCATCGCCGAGATCATCGTGGGCAAGCAACGCAACGGCCCAACTGGCACGGTAGAGCTCCAGTTCCACGCCGCCCACGTGCGCTTCAACGACCTGGCCCGGGAGCCTTGAGGAGGGTGGCCGCCCCTTGGGCCAGGGCCTCCTTGAGGTCCCGGTGGCCCAGGGCCAGGCCCGAGGAGAGGGCCTCGAGGTAGCTCTCCTCAATGAGGGCAAGCTCTATGACAAGGATCTTCTCAAAGGCCTCCAACGCCCCATAGATCTCTGGGCCCCGCAGCGCCGAGCGCATATGCTCCAAGGACAGCTCCTGCACGAGGCCCATGGCGGGGACCATGGCCCTCGGACCAATCCCCAGCCTGGCATGCACCAAGCCGATGCGCCTCCTCCCCTCCGCATAGGCCTGGTCGTAGACACCGGTAAAAAGCTCCCCATACCAGCGGGCGAAGGTGCCGTAAAGCCGCTCCACCCTTCCGGGTACCCCGTAGAGGATCTCCCTCAGCTCGCTATCCTGCCCCAAGTAGTCGTAGAAGGCCAAGGCCACCTCGGGGGCCAAAGGAATCATCAAGGCTCCCAACTCTTGGAGCATGGCCGCATGCGCCTGGGTAAAACCGGTGCGGCGCTTGAGGAGTTCCAGCAGGACCCCGGGGTCCACGGGACAAATGTACCTGGCCCGGCCTCGCCATGTCTAGGGTAAAAGCCCCAGGGGAGGGGGTCCCCTGGGGCTTTTCCTCCGTTCCTTAGGCCCTGGGGTCCAGCCCTAGCCTAAGGGCCACCTCCCGCCGCAGGGCCTCGGGGTCCAGCTCCCCGCGGGCCGCCTTCAGCGCCTTTTCCCTAATCTCCTCCGCGCTCACCCCCTCCGGCCCACCCAGGGCCGCCTTCCGCACCCCCTCCCCATAGGTCCTGGCCTCCTCGAGGGTGGGGCGCACCAGACGCACCTTGGAATCGTAGAAGACGGCGCTTCCCCCGGTCAGGTCCGAAAGCGTCACATCCTTCAGCACCGGGTCCACCCGCATGGCGGCGTTGGCGTGGATGCCCGCGGCCCTACGGGGATCGGCCTTGATCACCTGGCCGTTGATCTCCAGGTCGCTGGCCCCGTAGGCCCAGTGGCCGAACCCTAAGGCGAAGGCGATGTGCCCGGGGCGGATGCCCTCCATGACCTTCAGCTTGCCCACCATGGGCTTCTTGCCAAAGGGTCCCAAGTCCCAAACCCCTTCGGGGTTGCTGGCGGAAACCACCTTGACCAGCTCCCCATCCTTGAAGCCCAGCCGCCTGGCGTCCTCGGGATGGATGGCGATGTAGTTCTCGGGGGTGATGTTGAGAAGCCAGTAGTTGGAAATGGTACGGCTCTTGGTCATGGTGATCCAGCGATGGGTGATCAGGTTGAGGTCAAAATCCTCGCCATCCTGGATGGGCTGGTCCAAGGCATCCGTGTAAGGGGGGAAGAGGCGCGGCAGAGGCCAGTAGGGCTTTCCGGTCATGCTGTTTTTGGTCTTGGCGTGTTTTTCCAGGTACAGGTTGATCTGCCTGCCATAGGGGTTGGCCACGGTGCCATCAGGCTTGAAGGCCTTCTCAAAGCGCTGGAAGCGCCCGCCACGGTTCAGGACGTACACGGCCCGCCGGAAGAGGCCCTCATCCCCGATGGCCGCCTTCCACTTCTCCAGGTCAAACACCGAAGGGGGCAGGTGGCGGCGGGCCTTCTGGAAGATCTCCAGCTCCCGGTCATCGGCCTCGGGCACGGCCTCCGAGCCATCGGCCTTCTCCCCGAAGGCCAGGTTGGCCACCAGTTTCAGGTAGAAGTCCTCGGGCCTGCGGAAGGGCATGCCGTTCTTGAAGCC
>NZ_CALLUR010000020.1:0-14914 GCF_938010445.1 uncultured Thermus sp. | reverse complement strand
ACGCCTAAGGCCTGCCCCCCCTAAGGGGGGCAGACTCCTTTCCCTAAAGGGCGATCGCGCCTTTCAGAGGCTCCGCCAAGGCCGTGCTGGGCGGGGCCGTTTTGTAAACGTCAAGTGGCTCCCCGCCGCCCAGCTACGGGTAGGGATCGTGGTGTCCAAGAAGGTGGGCAAGGCAGTGGTGCGCAACCGCATCAAGCGCCGCCTGAGGGAGATCCTCCGCCGCCTCCACCTCCCCAAGGCCCACCTCCTGGTGATCGCCAGCCCCGAGGCCCGGGAGGCCACCTATGCTGAACTCTTCCAGGACCTCACCCGCGCCCTCAAGAAGAGCGGGCTGATACAATAGGCGGCGTGCGCGGCGTACTGATCCTTTTGGTTAAGGCCTACCGCAGGTTCATCTCCCCCCTCAAACCCAGGACCTGCCGCTTCCACCCCACCTGTTCCGCCTATGCCCTCGAGGCCCTGGAGCGCCATGGCGCCTTATGGGGTAGCTACCTGGCCGCCAGGCGCATCCTGAAGTGCCATCCCCTGCACCCTGGGGGGCTGGACCCGGTGCCCTTGGTCTTCCCACCCAGGAGCACCGTCAAGACCCAGAAGGAGGCAAGATGAAAAGGCTTTTACCCCTCCTTTTCCTGCTCGGCCTAAGCGCCATGGCCCTCGAGGCGGGCTTCAAGGACCAGGACGTAAACGGGGACGGGGTGCCGGAAAAGGTGGCCGTCACCAACCTCATGGACCTGGCCTTTGACCAAAAGGGCCAGGTGGTGGGCTGGTACGTGAAGACCTACAAGGGCACGGCCTTCAACGACTACACCCGGGCCCCTAACCTCTCCACCAATGGCCCCGTGGTAGCCCCCATGGGCTTCACCCCGGAAAGGACGGAGTTTTTGCTGCAGGATGGCCGCCTCCTGGCCCGTTTCCAAGGCGCAGAGGGCACCCTCACCTACCGCATAGAAAAGGGCCGCTACACCGTCCAGATTACCGCCGACTTCCCCCTCACCCTAAGGCTTTCTGCCCAAGGAAGCCCCAAGGTGCTCCTGGAGGGCCAAAAGGAACCTACCCCAAGCGGGGAGGGTCCCATGGTCTACCTAGCCTGGCAGACCAAGCCCAAGGCGGGGTACGCCCTGGTGGCCTTTGCCGAGAAACCCTTGGCGGGGAAACTGGTGGGCAAGGAGGGGACCCTCACCCTCGCTCCCGGGGAAACCCTGAGGCTTTACGGGGGGCAGAACGAGCTGGTCCGCTTCCACGTGGAAGGCCTTCTTCCCCTCCCTGGCCTCTTTGCCCCCAACATCTGGGGACAGCTCTCCTTGGGCCTCCTCTGGCTCATGGAGGTGGCCTTCCGCTATACGGGTAGCTGGGGCCTGGCCATCCTCTTCCTGACCCTGGTGGTGCGCCTCCTCCTTTGGCCCCTCATGCACCAGCAGTTCAAGAGCATGGCGGAGATGCAACGCCTCCAGCCCCTCATCCAGAAGATCAACGAGAAGTACAAGGACGACCCCAACAAGCGGGCGGAGGCCACCATGAAGCTCTACCAGGAGCACAAGGTGAACCCCGCCGCCGGCTGCCTGCCCCTCTTCCTCCAGATGCCCATCCTCTTCATCCTCTGGAAGGTGATCGCCAACTACGAGTTCGGCCAAGGCCTCCTCTGGATCCCCGACCTGGCCCTCCCCGACCCCTTCTACATCCTCCCCGCCCTCTACGTGGCCTCCACCTTCCTCTCCACCTGGCTTTCCGCCCACGGCAACAAGGACCTGATCCGGCAGAGCCTTTTCATGAACCTGATCTTCATCTTCCTGGTCCTGCAGTTCCCCTCGGGGGTGACCCTCTACTGGGTCCTTTCCAACCTGATCGGCTTGGTGCAGCAGTGGCTCATCAACAAGAGCCTTAAGCCCTTGGCGGCGTAAACTGAGGGCATGGACGAGAAGAAAAAGAGCATTGACGACCTCCTCTCCGACCTGGGGGTGCTGGAGGAAGCCCCAGTGGAGGTGGAGCTAAAGGAGGCAGGCAAGGAGCCCCCAGAAAGAGGGCCCAAGGAGGTGCTGGAAAACTTCCTGGTGGGGCTTCTCCTGCGGCTGGACCCCGCCCATTACGTGGAGGTCCGCCAGGAAGGCAACGTCCTCAAGGCTGAGGTCAAGGGCGGGGACCTGGGGCGCTTCATCGGCAAGGAGGGGCGCACCCTGAAGGCGGTGGAGTACCTGGCCGGGGTGGTGCTGGCCAAGCATTTCGGCGGGGCCTACCGGGTGGTCCTGGACGCCGCCGGCTACCGCAAGCGCCAGGAGGAAAAGATCCGCAAGATCGCCGAGGAGGCGGCCCTCACCGTGGCCATGACCCAGGAGCCCTTGCACCTTCCCCCCATGCGCCCCTCCGAGCGCCGCATCGTGCACATGCTCCTCAAAAACCACCCCCAGGTGACCACGGAAAGCCAAGGGGAGGGGGAGGAGCGGCACGTGGTGGTCTACCCCCGTGGTCAGGCTCCTGCGGGAACTCCAGGAGAGGCTTAGGACCGCAGGGCTTCCCGAAGGGGAGGCCCTGGACCTGTTGGCCTTGGCCTCGGGCCTTTCCCGCAAGGAGCTTCTCCTCCATCTCTCCCAAGCCCCACCCCCAGGTACGGAAGAAAAAGCCCTGACCCTCTTGGAAAGGCGCCTTGCGGGCTATCCCCTGCAGTACCTTCTAGGGGAGGTGGAGTTTTTTGGCCTGCCCCTCAAGGTGGCCCAAGGGGTCCTCATCCCCCGCCCGGAAACGGAAGGCCTGGTGGAGCTGGCCCTAAGCCTCCCCTTGCCCCATGCCCCCCGCATCCTGGACGTGGGCACGGGTACCGGGGCCATCGCCCTTGCCCTAAAAAAACACCTTCCGGAGGCCCAGGTGTGGGCCACGGACACCGATCCCGAGGCCCTGGCCTTAGCCCGGGAGAACGCCCACAGGCTGGGCCTGCAGGTGGCCTTCCTCCAGGTTCCCCTCACCGGTGGGTTGAAGGATCTGGACCTCCTGGTCTCCAACCCCCCCTACCTGCCCGAGGCCTACCGGGCCCAAGCTCCCCGGGAACTGGCCTGGGAAAGCCCCCTGGCCCTCTATGCGGGAAGGCAGGGGCTGGATGTGGCCCAGCCCCTGGCCCAGGAGGCCTGGCAGGCCCTCAAGCCGGGCGGGTTTCTCCTCCTGGAACTGGCCCCGGAAAACGTCCACCTCCTGGCTGAGGAACTTAAGGCCAAGGGATGGGTAGATGTGGAGGTGCTACGGGACCTGGCGGGTCGGGACCGGTACCTCCGGGCCCGGCGGCCCGCCTAGGAGCTGGAAGGAAAGCAGAGGCTTTTCCGTGGTCCACGCCTCCTTGGCCGCCACCACCCCCACCCGCACCACTCCCCTCCTTCCCTGAAGGAGGTTAAGCCCCCGGGCCAGCTCCTCCGGTGAGGGAAAGGTGGCGTACTCTGGGGGAAAACCCGCCTCCAAAAGCCTTTTCCTCACGGCCTCCCCCAGGGCCTCCAGGACCTCCTGATCCCGGGCCGGGGTGGATAGGCGGAAGGTGCGGGCCGCCAGCACCTCCCCCTGGACAAAGGCCCGGCGCTCCGGATAGAAGCGCACCCGCACCAGAAGCCTCCCCTCCTGGTACCCAGCTCCCTCCAGCACCGCCAGGCCTGGGCCCGTGGCCTCTCCCACAAGCTCCACGCCCCGGAAACCCTGCAGCCGGGCCCGCCGCTCCGCCACCCGCTCCAGGGCCTCCCTCCCCTCCTCCGCCCCCAGGCGCACCTCCCCCAGGTAGAGGCCTTGGCTCAGGCGGACGAGGCTTTGGGAAAGCTGGCCCCGTTCTCCCTGAAGCACCTCGGCCTGCACCAGAAGGCTCCGCACCCGTTCTTCCGTCTGGCGAAGCTCCTCCCGGGCCTTGGCCAGGCTGGCCTTAAGAGCCTCGGCCTCCTGGGCCAGGGCCTGGCGCTCCCGTCGGGTTTCCTCCAAGCGGGCGAGGGCCTGAAGCACATCCCCCTGCAAACGCCTCTTTTCCTCGGTGAAACGGGCTTTTTCCGCCTCCGCCCGCTTGGCCGCCTCCTGGAGGACGGTCAAGCGCTGCTCCAAGGCTTTGAGTTCCCGAGCCTTCTCCGTAAGCTCCGCCGTCTTCTTGGCCAGCTCTTGGTTTCTTTCCTCCAGAAGCTGGGCCAGGGCCTGGCGCTCCGCCTGTAGGGCCGCCCGCTCCTTAAGGAGGGTCTCCCTCTCCCCCTCCAGGGCCTGGACCTGGGAGGCCAGGGCCTTGGCCTCCTCCTCCAGGCGCCTCCGCACCCTTCCTGCCTGCTCCAGGGCCTGGACCAGGGTTCTCCTTTCCTCCCTCAGGGCGTTGAGTTCCGCCAAGGCCCTGCTGGCCTCGGCCTCCATGGCCGCCTTGGCCTGCAAAAGGACCTGCTGCTCCCTTCTAAGCTGGTCCCGCTCGGCGCGGATGGCCTGGGCCTCGAGGATCACCTCCCTAGCCTCCCGGAACACCAGGAGAAACCCCAGGTAGCTGATTAGGGCGATCCCCACCCCCGTGAGGACCGCCACCAGGGTGGCCGTCTGCCGGGGCCTTAGGCCAAAGAGGCGGTAGTGGCGCTTCCCCGCCCACTTGGCCACCTTGTCCCCCAGGTAGGCCACAAGGGCCGCCAGGAAAAGGATCAGAAAGAGAAGGGCCCAGAAGGTCATGGCCTAAAGCTCGTAGTCTTCCCCCAGGTAGTGCCTCCTCACCCCCTGGTCCCGGGCAAAGGTCTCGGGGTCGCCGTGGAAGAGGATCTGGCCATCGTACATCACATAGACCCGGTCGGTGATGGCCAGGGTCTCCCGCACCGCGTGGTCGGTGATGAACACCCCCACCCCCCGCCTCTCCCGAAGTTCAGCGATGACCTTTTGGATCTCCTTCACGTTTTTCGGGTCCACTCCGGTGAAGGGTTCGTCCAGAAGGATGAAGTCTGGGTCGGTACAAAGGGCTCTGGCCATCTCCAGCCGCCTTCTTTCCCCCCCGGAAAGGGCGTAGGCCATCTGGTCCTTGAGGTGGTAGATGGAAAGCTCCTCCAAAAGGGCCTTGGCCTTCTCCAGCTGCTCCTTGCGGGAAAGGGGCTGGAACTCCAAAACGGCCAGGAGGTTTTCCAAAACGGTCATGCGCCGAAAGGCGGAGGGCTCCTGGGGGAGATACCCCAGGCCCAGCCGGGCCCGGCGGTACATGGGGAGGCGGCCCACCTCCTGCCCTTTCAGAAAAATGCTCCCCGCAGTAGGCCGGATAAACCCCACCACCATGTAGAAGGTGGTGGTCTTCCCCGCCCCGTTGGGGCCGAAGAGGGCCACGATCTCCCCCCGCTTGAGGCTCAGGTCCACCCCCCGCACCACCTCCCTGGGGCCGTAGCGCTTGCGCAACCCCTTGGCCAAAAGCTCCCCGTCCATTACCTCCCAGGGTAAGGCCCAACCTTTAGCCCTGGGTGAGATAATGGGCGAGGTATGGTGGTGACCCGCATCGCCCCAAGCCCCACGGGGGACCCCCATGTGGGGACAGCGTATATCGCCCTTTTCAACTACGTGTGGGCTAAGAAAAACGGGGGCCGTTTCCTGGTGCGCATAGAGGACACCGACCGCACCCGCTATGTGCCGGGGGCGGAGGAACGCATCCTGGCCGCCCTAAAGTGGCTTGGCATCCCCTACGACGAAGGCCCCGACATCGGCGGGCCCCACGGGCCCTATCGCCAGTCGGAAAGGCTTCCCCTTTACCGGGAACACGCCGAGGAGCTCCTAAGGCGGGGATGGGCCTACCGGGCCTTTGAAACCCCCGAGGAGTTGGAAAGGATCCGCAAGGAGAAGGGGGGCTACGACGGCCGCGCCCGGAACATCCCTCCTGAGGAAGCGGAGGAACGGGCCAAAAGGGGCGAGCCCCACGTGATCCGCCTTAAGGTGCCCAGGCCCGGCACCACGGAGGTGAAGGACGAACTTAGGGGGGTGGTGGTCTACGACAACGGGGAGATCCCTGACGTGGTCCTCCTCAAGTCCGACGGCTACCCCACCTACCACCTGGCCAACGTGGTGGACGACCACCTCATGGGGGTGACGGACGTGATCCGGGCTGAGGAGTGGCTGGTTTCCACCCCCATCCACGTCCTCCTCTACCAGGCCTTTGGCTGGGAGGTGCCCAAGTTCTACCACATGCCCCTCCTGAGAAATCCGGACAAGACCAAGATCAGCAAGCGGAAAAGCCACACCTCCTTGGAGTGGTACCGGGCCGAAGGCTTTTTGCCCGAGGCCCTACGCAACTACCTGGCCCTCATGGGCTTCTCCATGCCCGATGGGCGGGAGGTCTTCACCCTGGAGGAGCTCATCCAGGCCTTCACCTGGGAGCGGGTTTCCCTGGGGGGTCCGGTCTTTGACCTGGAGAAGCTGCGCTGGCTCAACGGCAAGTACATCCGCGAGGTCCTCCCCCTGGAGGAGGTGGCGGAAAGGGTGAAGCCCTTCCTGAGAGAAGCGGGGCTCTCTTGGCCGGACGAGGCCTATTTAAGGCGGGCGGTGGAGCTCATGCGTCCCCGGTTTGACACCTTGAAGGAACTTCCGCAAAAGGCCCCGTACCTCTTCAGCGAGGACTACCCCTTTGCGGACAAAGCCCTGGAGAAGCTGCGGGAAGGCCTTCCCATCCTAAAGGAGGTGGAGGCCCGGCTAAGGGCCCAGGAGGACTGGAGCGAGGCCGCCTTGGACGCCCTTCTCCGGGGCTTGGCCCAGGAAAAAGGCCTCAAGCTTGGCCAGGTGGCCCAGCCCTTAAGGGCGGCCCTCACGGGAAGCCTGGAAACCCCGGGGCTTTTTGAGATCATGGCCCTATTGGGCAAGGAGCGGGTACTTTCCCGCCTGGAACGGGCCCTAGGGGTATACTGAGGGCCATGAAGCGGGCTCTTCTCCTCCTTGCCGCCCTCCTTGGCCTAGCCTACGCCCAAACGGCCATCCAGATGCGCTTTGGCTACGGGGAAGGTCTGGGCCTGACCTTTGGAGCCGGGCTGGAAAATCGCCTGAGGCAGAACCTCTCGGGCCGGCTTGCCGCCATGCTGGCTCCGGAACCCCCAGGGGTGGCCCTCGAGGCCGCCCTCCACTTCAAGCCCGACCTAGGCCAGTACGACCCCACCTTGGCAGGCCTCCTCCCCTACTTCGGCGGGGGGCTCAGCGCGGTGGTGGGGCCAAGCCTTACCGCTGGGGTGAGCTTTACCGGGGGGTTGGAGGGGCTTCTGGACCCCTTCACGGGCCTTTTCCTGGAGGCCACCTACGTTTATGGCTTCGCCGACTTCCCCAAGGTCTGGCAGTTCGCCTTGGGGGTGAGCTTCCGTTAGGCCTAAAAACCGGCGCCAAGGGAATCCATGGGCTTTTTTGACCGACTAAAGGCCGGACTGGCCAAAACCCGGGAAACGCTCCTCAAGGCCATCCCCTGGGGGGGGAACCCCGAGGAGGTCTTGGAGGAGCTGGAGATGGCCCTCCTGGCCGCCGATGTGGGCCTCGAGGCCACCGAAGAGCTCCTCGCCGAGGTGAAGGCCTCGGGGCGGAAGGACCTGAAGGAGGCGGTCAAGGAGAAGCTCGTGCAGATGCTGGAGCCGGACGAGCGCCGGGCCACCCTAAGGAAACTCGGCTTCCGGCCGCAAAACCCCAAGCCCATAGAACCCCAGGGGCACGTGGTCCTCATGGTGGGGGTGAACGGGGTGGGCAAGACCACCACCATCGCCAAGCTGGGCCGCTACTACCGAAACCTGGGCAAGAAGGTCATGTTCTGCGCCGGGGACACCTTCCGCGCCGCCGGGGGGGCTCAGCTTTCCGAATGGGGGAAACGCCTGGACATCCCCGTGATCCAAGGGCCGGAAGGCGCCGACCCCGCCGCCTTGGCCTTTGATGCCGCCAGCGCCCGCAAGGCCCGGGGTTACGATCTCCTCCTGGTGGACACCGCAGGCCGCCTCCACACCAAACACAACCTCATGGAGGAGCTAAAAAAGGTGAAGCGGGCCATCGCCAAGGCAGACCCCGGGGAGCCCAAAGAGGTTTGGCTGGTGCTGGACGCCGTCACCGGGCAAAACGGCCTGGAACAGGCCAAGCGCTTCCACGAGGCGGTGGGGCTTACCGGGGTGATCGTCACCAAGCTGGACGGCACCGCCAAGGGCGGGGTCCTCATCCCCATCGTGCGCACCCTAAGGGTGCCCATCAAGTTCATCGGGGTGGGGGAAGGCCCTGACGACCTCCAGCCCTTTGACGCGGAGGCCTTTGTGGAGGCGCTATTGGAAGCTTAAGCTTCCTCTTCCCCCTTAGGCCAGGGGCAGTGGCGACAACCCGTGCCGCAGCAATGCCCCCGTTTGCGGAGATAAGCCTCCGTGAAAACCATCCGCCCCTCCTCCCAATAGAAGTCTTCGCCCTCTTGGAGTTCGGCTTCCGCCATGGGCCTTAGTCTAGCGGTATGCTCACCCCATGAACCGCGGCCTTCTCCTGCTCGCCTTCGCCTGGGTGGTGGCCTTGGTGGCCACCTTGGGAAGCCTTTACTACTCCGAGGTGCGGCTTTTTTTGCCCTGCGAGCTCTGCTGGTACCAAAGGATCTTCATGTACCCCCAGGCCGTCCTCCTGGGCCTCGCCCTTTGGCGGCAGGACCTCGCTGTCTGGCCCTATAGCCTGGCCCTTTCCCTGGTGGGAGCCGGGTTTAGCGCCCTGCACCTCCTAGAGCAGCGCTTCCCCGACCTCTTCACCCTGGCCTGCAAGCCCCCGGTGCCCTGCAACGTGGAGTACATACCCCAGTTCCCCATCCCCTTGCAGGCCCTGATGGCCTTCATCCTGATCGCCCTTAGCATGGGGCTTCTGGCCCGAGAGGCCCGTCAAAGGGGATAGCCGAGCGCCTCGAGGACCCCCCTCACCCTAAAGAGCAGGAGGTCCTCCGGGGGATAGACCACCTGCACCCTCTCCCAGAATCCCCTCTCCACCGGGGCCAGGGCCAGAAGGGCGTGAAAGGGCTGGAGGACCTCCAGGCTGAGCCGCCCGCCGGCATAGAGGATCACGTCCACCTTTAGGGAAAGGGCCCTCACCTCCTCCGGCCTTAGGGCCACATGCCCCCGGGCCCTTTCCGGCAGGCGGGAAAGGAAGCGATCCCCCTCGGCGAAGCTTCCGGCCACCACGGAAACCTGGGCCAAGGGCCTGAGAAAAGGGGCCAAGGAGGGCCGTAAGGGCCCCAGCCAAAGCCCCTTGGCCCCGGGGAAGTGGGTGGAAAGAAGCCGTTCCAGGGCCAAGCCTTCCGTATACTGCCCAGCGACCCCCCCCACCCGGGGCAGCAGAAGGTCCACCAGCCCCGCTTCCTTGGCCTCGGGCTCCAGGAAGAGGCTCAGGGGAGGTTTCTCGGGCGGGGGCATAGCCTCCGCCAAGACCGCCCCCGCCAGGCCCAGGGGCCCCAGGCAGGAGAGCAAGGCCCAGGGGTCTTGGGCCTCTACCGGATAGGGGAAAAGGGGAAGCCGGGCCGTGGCCACCTCCGCCGCCAAGCGGTCAAAAAGGGGGGAAGGAGCCCGGTAGAGAAAGGCCAAAGGGCGGGTTTTGTGGTACTCGGGCCGCATGCCTCACCCCAGGGGCCTTAGGTCCGCGTACTTTAGGGAAAGCCGCTTCAGGCCCACCCCTTCAAAGTGCACGGTCACCTCATCCCCCATGGCCGCCACCACCGTGCCCGGGCCAAAGCGGGGGTGGACTACCCTTTCCCCGCCCTTAAAGGCCCCGGGCTTGGGCCGGTGGAGCGGGGGCGTCCTGGAGGGGGTAGGGTAGGGGTCGTATTCCTCATACAGCCCCCCATCCACCTCCTCCAGGAAGCGGCTTGGCCGGCTGGGCTCCAGGCGCCCGTAGACCTCCCTTTCCTCGGCATAGGAGAGGTAAAGCCTCTCCTGGGCCCGGGTCACCCCCACGTAGAAGAGGCGCCTTTCCTCCTCCACGCCTTCTGAGGTGTTCCAGGAGGAACGGTGGGGCAACAGCCCCTCCTCCACCCCCACCACGAAGACCACGGGGAACTCCAGGCCCTTGGCGTTGTGCAGGGTCATGAGGGCCACCTTACCCCCAGGCTCCCCAGGCTCCTCGGCCCGGGCGGTAAGGGCCACCCTGTCCAGGAACTCCATAAGCCCCTCCGCCTCCTTGGCGGCCCTTAAGAGCTCCTCCACGTTCTCCAGCCGGTCCTCGTAGTCCTCGGGGTAGGCCTCCTTAAGGTAGGCGGGGTAGTCGGTGGCCTCGAGGAGGTGGCGGAAAAACCCTTCCGCAGGGCCAAAGGCCAGCTCCTGAAGCTCCTCCATAAGGGCCAGGAAGTGGCGCAGGGGAAGGGGACGGGAAAGGCTTTCCGCCGCCACCTTCAACGCCTCAAAGAGGGGAAGGCCCCTTTCCCTGGCCAGGGCCTCCACCTTCTCCACCGTGGCCGGGCCGATGCCCCTCGGGGGGGTGTTCAGGACCCGCTTCAGGCTTACCCCGTCCAGGGGGTTTAGGCTCAGGCGGGCGTAGGCCAGGAGGTCCTTCACCTCCGCCCGCTCAAAGAACCCCACCCCGCCCACCACCCGGGCCGGGATCCCCCGGGAGGCCAGGGCCTGCTCCAGGAGGCGGCTTTGGGCGTTGGTGCGGTAGAGCACCGCCACCCGGTCCAAGGGGGGCCCCAGGCGCCCGATCTCCTCGGCCACGAAGCGGGCCTCGTCCCGGGCGTCCTTAGCCCTATAGAGGCGCACGGGCTCCCCCCCCGGCTTCACCGGCCTCAGGGTCTTTTCCAGGCGGAGGGCGTTATGGACGATGAGGGCGTTGGCAAAGCGCAGGATGGCCTCGGTGGAGCGGTAGTTTTCCTCGAGGCGGTACACCTTGGCCCCGGGGAAGTCCCGGGTAAAGTCCAGGATGTTCTTGATGTCGGCGGCGCGGAAGGAGTAGATCCCCTGGTCCGGGTCCCCCACGGCCATGAGGTTGGCCTCCTCCCCCGCCAAAAGCTTGGTGAAGCGGTACTGCACAGGGTTGGTGTCCTGGTACTCGTCCACGTGGATGAACCGGGCCCGCTTCCTCACCCGCTTCAAGACCTCCCGGTCCTCCTCCAGAAGGCGCAGGGCATAGAGGAGGATGTCCCCAAAGTCCAAGGCCCCCTGGGCCCTTAGGGCCTCCTCGTAGCGCTTCAGCACATCCAAAAGCCTTCCCCGGCTAAGCCCGGCGTAGTAGTCGGGAAGCTCGGAAAGGAGGGACTCGGGTGCCTCCCCCCGGTTCTTGGCCCGGTCCAGAAGGCCTTTGATGGGCCCGGGACGGGCGGCAAGGCCCAGCTCCTTTAGCACCTCCTTGAGGAGGGCGGTCTGGTCGTCCTCGTCGTAGACCACAAAACCCGGCCTAAGCCCCACCCTTTCCCCATAGACCCTAAGGATGCGCAAGGCCGCGGAGTGGAAGGTGGAAACCCAAAGCTCTCCCGCTCCTTTCACCATGCGCCTAAGGCGCTCCTTCATCTCCTCGGCGGCCTTGTTGGTGAAGGTGACCGCCAGGATCTCCGAGGGGTACACCCCCCGCTTGGCCATGAGGTAGGCCACCCGGTGGACCACGGTGCGGGTCTTGCCGCTTCCCGCCCCCGCCACCACCAAAGCTGGCCCCTCAAAGTGCAAGACCGCCTGGCGTTGGGCCTCATTCAGGGAGGAGAGGAGCGCCTCTTCCGAGGGCTGGGTCAAAGGGGCGTCCACGGGCCGAGTCTACCACGGGGTAGACTCTTAGGCATGGAGCTCTACCCCACGCAGGATGGGTTTTTGGGAGAGATGGCTAAGGGCTTCACCTTCGCCCAGGTGGCCAGGCTGGCCGCGGGGTTTGGGGAGCGGGCCAGGGCGGAGGGGATAGACCAGGTGGTGGTGGCCCACGACACCCGTTTCCTGGCCAAGGAGATGGCCGAGGAAGCGGCAGGGGTGCTGGCGGGCCTTGGCCTGGAGGCGTATCTCCTAAAGGGGCCTTCCCCTTTGCCCCTTTTCGGCTTCGCCCTAAAGGAGATGGAGGCGGCCGGGTTCTACCTCACCGCAAGCCGCAAGCCCGCCCGCTACCAAGGGGTGAAGCTCCGCCTCGGGCCGGGGAAACCCCTCTCCGGCCAGGAGGTCCCCCTCCCGGAAAAGGCCCTTGAGGCCCGGGGGAGCTTCCAGCTCCTGGACCGGAAAAAGGCCTACCTGGAGCACCTGGCAGGGAACGCCGGCCAGGGGGCCAAGGGGAAGAAGGGTGTGGTCTACCTGGACACCCTAGGGGGTGCCGGGGGTGGCCTTATGCCGGGGGTCTTTGGGCTTTTGGGCCTCGAGGCGGAGCTTCGCGAGCTTCACCCCCTCCCCCACCCCCTCTTCTACGGGGTGGACCCCGACCCCAAGCCGGACAACCTCCCTACCCTCCTCGCCCTCATGAGAGCCGTGGAACCCCCGGCGGTGGGCCTGGCCCTGGATGGGGATGCGGACCGCCTGGCTGCCGTCCTTCCCGGGGGGGAGGTTCTCCCTCCAGAGGAGGTCCTGAAGGCCCTCGAGGAAGCCCTGGAAGGGAAAGAGGTCCGGGGGGATGGCCAAGGTGGCTACCTCTTCCCCTGGCACCTCGAGGAACCCGACCCCTTCTTGGCCGCCTTGCTCCTCTTGGGGAAGCTCCTATGAAAGAGCTTCTCCCTGGGCTTTACCAGATCCCCGTGCCCATCCCCTACCCCCTAAAGACGGTGAACCTCTACCTCTTCAAGGGCAACGGGGAAGTAGCCCTTCTGGACACCGCCTTGGGCACCAAGACCGCCCGGGGGACCCTGGAGCTAAGCCTGGCGGAACTGGGCCTTTGTTTTCCCGATGTCAAGACCGTCCTCCTCACCCACCACCACCCGGACCACTACGGGCTGGCGGGCTTTTTTGAGGGGCTTGGGGCCCGGGTCCATTTGCACGAGGAGGAGCTAGGGCGGGGCCACCTCTTCTGGCTCCAGCCCGAGGCCTTTGCGGAGCAAAGCTGGCGGCTTTTCCTGGACCACGGCACCCCGGAGGAGGCCCTTTGCGGCATCCAGGAGACCATGGCCAAGACCCGGGAGCGGGTCCACCCGCCGCAAAACCCCCTGTCCCTGAGGGATGGGGACCTGCTGGAAGTGGCCGGCAGGAGGCTTAGGGTGGTCTGGACCCCCGGCCACGCGGACGGACACGTGGCCTTCTTCCTGGAGGAAGAGGGGGTCTTGCTGGCGGGGGATGCCCTCTTGGAGCGGGTCTCCCCCAACGTGGGCCTATGGGCCTACACCCGGGAGAATCCCCTGAAGGACTTCCTGGCCTCCCTAGACCGCCTGGAGGAGCTCCCGGTGCGGGTGGCCTACGCCGGGCATTTCGGCCCCATCCCCCAGGTGCGGAAACGGGTCCAGGAACTAAGGGCCCACCACCAGGAGCGCCTGGAGACCCTAGCCACCCTCCTGGACACACCCAAGACCGCCTGGGAGCTTTCCCTCAACCTCTTCCCCCAGGAGCTGGACGCCCCTGGCCGGCGCTTCGCCTTCGCCGAGACCCTGGCCCACTTGGAGTACCTGCGCCTCGAGGGGCACGTGAGGCGCGAAGGACCTCCCTACCGGTACTTCCGGGCGTAAGACCCTTGCCCCCAGGATCCCTGGAGGGTAAACTTTGACCCGGTTCAAGGAGGTGCCATGCATCCTTGGTACACCCACTACGATCCCGGGGTCCCCAAAGAGGCCCCCAGGCCCTGGCTGCTCACCGAACTCCTAAAGGAAAACGCCCGCCGCTACCCCCAGAAGGTGGCCTTGGAGTTCCTGGGGCGAAGTCTTAGCTACCGAGGCCTTTGGCAAGAGGTGGAGGCCTTCGCCAAAGGCCTGCAGGAGGCGGGCCTGAAGCCTGGGGACCGGGTGGCCATCATGCTGCCCAACTCCCCCCAGTTCGTCATCGCCTTCTACGGCACCCTTTTGGCCGGGGGGGTGGCGGTGAACACCAACCCCATGTACACCCCCCGGGAGCTACGGCACCAGCTCCTGGACTCGGGGGCCAAGGCCCTGGTGATCCTGGACCTCCTCCTCCCCCGTTACCAGGAGGTGAAGGCGGAGGCCCCGGTGGAGATTCTGGTGCGCACAGGTATCCAAGACTACCTGCCCTTCCCCAAGAACCTCCTCTATCCCCTTGCCCTGAAGCGGAAGGGTCAGGCTCCCAAGGACCTGGAGGGCATCCCCTGGCGGACCTTCCTCAAGCCAGGCCAGCCCCGGCCTATACCCCTGGACTTGGACGACCTTGCCCTCTTGCAGTACACCGGGGGCACCACCGGGGTGGCCAAGGGCGCCATGCTCACCCACCGAAACCTCTCCAGCAACGCCCTTCAGGTCCGCTCCTGGATCCCCGATTTCCAGGAGGGAAAGGAGGTGGTGCTGGGCGCCATCCCCTTCTTCCACGTCTACGGCATGACCGTGGCCATGAACCTGGCCCTTTTGGGCGCTGCCAAGCTGGTCCTTCTGCCTCGGCCTGAACTCAAGCCCATCGTGGAGGCCATAGAGAGGCACCGGGTCACCCTTTTTCCCGGCGTGCCCACCCTCTACGTGGCCTTCAACAACTTCCCGGGGATTGAAGGGCGGAACCTGAAAAGCGTGCGGGCCTGCATCTCGGGCTCGGCTCCCCTGCCGGTGGAGGTGGCCGAGCGCTTTGAAAGGCTCACCGGGGCCAAGCTGGTGGAAGGCTACGGCCTCACCGAGGCCAGCCCGGTAACCCACTGCAACCCCCTCCACGGCCCACGGAAACTGGGTAGCGTGGGCCTACCCTTCCCCGGGGTGGAGGCCAAGGTGGTGGACGAGGAGGGCAAAGAGGTCCCCCTGGGCGAGGTGGGGGAGCTCATCGTCAAAGGCCCCAACGTCATGAAAGGCTACTGGAACCGCCCCGAGGAAACCCAAAAGGCCCTCAAGGACGGCTGGCTTTTCACCGGCGACCTGGCCAAAATGGACCAGGACGGCTACTTCTACATCGTGGACCGCAAAAAG
>NZ_CALLUR010000019.1:0-6656 GCF_938010445.1 uncultured Thermus sp. | reverse complement strand
GCCCAAGGGGGAGGACGGCACCCCGGACGAGAGCCGGAAGCCCCTTTACGAAAGCGCCTTCGCCGAGGTGGTGCGCAAGGAGCTGAGGCGCTTGGTCCTGGAGGAGGGCAAGCGGGCGGATGGCCGTACACCCAAGGACCTCCGGCCCATCTGGATCGAGGTGGACGTCCTCCCCCGCACCCATGGCTCCGCCGTCTTCACCCGGGGGGAAACCCAGGTGCTGGGCACCGTCACCCTGGGCACGGGCCGGGACGAGCAGATCATTGACGACCTGGGGATTGACGAGACGGAGAAGTTCCTGGTCCACTACAACTTCCCCCCCTTCTCCACCGGGGAGGTGAAGCGCCTAAGGGGGGTTTCCCGGCGCGAGGTGGGGCACGGCAACCTGGCCAAACGGGCCCTCAAGGCCGTCTTACCCCCGGAGGAGGCCTTCCCCTACACCATCCGGGTGGTGGGGGACGTGCTGGAGTCCAACGGCAGTAGCTCCATGGCCACGGTCTGCGCCGGCTGCCTGGCCCTCATGGATGCCGGGGTGCCCATCCGGGCCCCGGTGGCCGGGGTGGCCATGGGCCTGGTGTGGGAAGGGGACCGGGCGGTGATCCTCACGGACATCCTGGGGCTGGAGGACGCCCTTGGGGACATGGACTTCAAGGTGGCGGGGACCCGAAAAGGGGTCACGGCGCTGCAGATGGACAACAAGGTGGGGGGGCTGCCCCGGGAGGTGCTGAAGGAGGCCCTCATGCAGGCCCGGGAGGCCCGGCTTCGGATTCTGGACCTCATGGAAAGCGTCCTCCCCGCCCCGCGCCCCGAGCTCAAGCCCTTCGCCCCCCGGATCCTCTCCCTGAAGGTGCCCGTGGAGAAGATTGGCCTGGTCATTGGGCCTGGGGGGAAGAACGTGCGGGCCCTCGAGGAGCTAGGGGTAGAGGTGGACATAGAAGAGGACGGAACGGTGCGCCTCTACTCCAGCGACATGGAGGCCGCCCAGAAGGCCAAGAAGCGCATAGAGGAGCTCACCATGGAGGCCAAGGTGGGGGAGATCTACGAGGGCACCGTGACCAAGATCACCCCCTTCGGAGCCTTCATCAGCCTCTTTCCTGGCACCGAGGGCCTCTTGCACATCAGCCAGATCGCCCCTGGACGCGTGGAACGGGTGGAGGACCACCTCAAGGTGGGGGACGTGATCAAGGTCAAGGTGCACCGCATTGACGAGCGGGGCAAGATTGACCTGATCCGACCCGAGCTGGAGGGGAAGATTCCCCCCAGGCGGCGGAGCTAGCCCCAGGAGGCTTTTCTGTTGGCATAATCCCGGTCTGGCCGGGAAAATGGGAGGTTTATGGAAAACCAGGAACGCAAACCACGGAAACGGCGCCGCAGACGGCCACCAGACACCACCCCCATGGCCCCTGGGGATGGCAGGGACCACGTGGAGATCGTGCCCCTAGGGGGGATGGGGGAGATCGGCAAGAACATCACCGCTTTCCGCTTCCGGGACGAGATCTTTGTGCTGGATGGGGGGCTGGCCTTCCCCGACGAGGGGATGCCCGGGGTGGACCTCCTTATCCCCCGGGTGGACTACCTCATAGAAAACCGCCACCTCATCAAGGCCTGGGTGCTCACCCACGGCCACGAGGACCATATCGGCGGGCTTCCCTTTATCCTCCCCATGGTTTTTGGCAAGGAGAGCCAGGTGCCCATCTACGGCGCCAAGCTCACCCTGGGGTTGCTACGGGGAAAGCTGGAGGAGTTCGGCCTTAGGCCAGGAAGCTTCAACCTCAAGGAAATCTCCCCCGACGACCGGATCACGGTGGGGCGGTACTTCACCCTAGACCTCTTCCGCATGACCCACTCCATCCCCGACAACTCCGGCCTGGTGATCCGCACCCCCATTGGCACCATCGTGCACACCGGGGACTTCAAGCTGGACGCCACCCCCATAGACGGAAAGGTTTCCCACCTGGCCAAGGTGGCCCAGGCGGGGGCCGAGGGGGTGCTCCTCCTCATCGCCGACTCCACCAACGCCGAACGCCCCGGCTACACCCCCAGCGAGATGGAGATCGCCAAGGAGCTGGACCGGGTCATCGGCCGGGCCCCGGGAAGGGTCTTCGTCACCACCTTCGCCAGCCACATCCACCGCATCCAAGCCGTGATCTGGGCAGCGGAGAAGTACGGGCGCAAGGTGGCCATGGAAGGGCGGAGCATGGTGCGCTTTAGCCGCATCGCCCTGGAGCTGGGCTACCTGAAGGTGAAGGACCGCCTCTACACCCTGGACGAGGTCAAGGACCTCCCCGACCACCAGGTGCTGATCCTGGCCACGGGAAGCCAGGGCCAGCCCATGTCCGTGCTCCACCGCCTGGCCTTTGAGGGCCACGCCAAGATGGCCATCAAACCCGGGGACACGGTGATCCTCTCCAGTAGCCCCATCCCCGGCAACGAGGAGGCGGTGAACCGGGTCATCAACCGCCTCTACGCCCTAGGGGCCTACGTCCTTTACCCTCCCACCTACAAGGTCCACGCCTCCGGCCACGCCTCCCAGGAGGAGCTCAAGCTCATCCTGAACCTCACCACCCCCCGTTTCTTCATGCCCTGGCACGGGGAGGTGCGCCACCAGACCAACTTCAAGTGGTTGGCGGAGTCCATGAGCCGCCCGCCGGAGAAGACCCTCATCGGGGAAAACGGCGCCGTTTACCGCCTAACCCGGGAAACCTTTGACAAGGTGGGCCAGGTGCCCTCGGGGATGCTCTACGTGGATGGCCTGGGGGTGGGGGACATCACCGAGGAGATCCTGGCCGACCGCCAGCACATGGCCGAGGAGGGGATCGTGGTCATCACCGCCTTAGCGGCCCACGACCCCGTGGTGGAGGTGGTGTCCCGGGGTTTCGTGAAGGCTGGGGAAAGGCTTCTCGGCGAGGTGAAGCGCTTGGCCCTCGAGGCCCTGCAAAACGGGGTGCGGGAGAAAAAGTCCTTAGAGCGCATCCGTGACGACATCTACTACCCGGTGAAGAAGTTCTTGAAAAAGGCCACGGGACGCGACCCGGTGATCCTGCCCGTGGTGATTGAGGGGTAAAGCATGTACCAAAGCCTCCTCCTTCCCACCGATGGAAGCCCGGCAGCGGAGGCTGGGGTAAGGGAGGGCCTCCGCCTGGCCAAGGCCCTGGGGGCCCGGGTGGCCTTTCTCTACGCCCTCGAGCCCCTAGGGCCCAGGCTTCTCCTTGGCCCCGAGACCCTTCCCTACTACCAGGCCCTGGTGGAGGACCTGCGCCAGGAGGGCTTGGCCGCCCTGGACCGGGCCACCCACATGGCAGAAGAGATGGGGGTGGGCTTTGAAGCCCATCTCCTGGAGGGGCGGGCCGCGGAGGTGATCCTAAAGGAAGCCGTGAAGCACGACCTTGTGGTCATGGCCACCCATGGGCGCACGGGGCTGGATGCGGTGCTTTTGGGCAGCGTCACCCGGGAGGTGGTCCGCCGAAGCCCCAAGCCCGTCTTGGTGGTGCCCTACCGCACCAGGGGGAGCGAGGCCGCCAGCAGGTAAAGGGCCAGGATGGCCCAGGAGTCGTAGGCCAGAACCCAAAGCTTCCTCAGGCTCTGGTACATGAGCCCGGTGAGCACCGTCCCGGCCATGCCCAGGAGGGCCAGAAGGCTGAGGAGGTGGCCTCCCCCCACCTGGGCTAACAGGGGGCCAGGGGCCAGGATGTCGGCGTAGGAAAGCAAAAAGGTGTTGAACATCACGCTCCCCAGCACGTTGCCCAAGGCCAGGTCCACAGCCCCCAGGCGGGCGGCGGCCAGGGTCACCGTGGCCTCGGGTAGGGTGGTGACCAACCCCACCAAAAAGGTGCCCACCCAGGCCTGGCCCAGCCCCGTCTCCCGGGCCAGGGCCGCGGCCAGACCCGGGAGTGCCACCGCCGCCCCCACCAATACCCCTGCCCCTAGCAGGTAACGGCCGAGGGCCTTCGCTAAAGGGATATGGGCATAGGCTTCCTCCTCGAGGACCTCGTCGTGGGGAAAACGCCTGGCGTAGCGAAAGGAAAGCCAAAGGGCGAAAAGGTAAAGGGGAAAAAGGGCCAGGGCGAACCCCCCGATCCGTCCCCAGCCCCTTTCCGCCAAAAGGCCCATTCCCGCCAAGGACAGAAGCAGGATGGCTAGCCCCAGGCTCAGGGCATGCCCTTGGCTGGCCCGGGCGGTGAGGGGACGAGGGTGGACGGCATCCAGCACGGTGAGGAGCAGGAAGTTCACCATGCTGGCTCCCAAAAGGTTCCCCACGGCGATATCGGGAAGATCTTGAACAACCGCGCTGGTCACGTTGAAAAGCTCCGGCAAGCTGGTGGTGATGCCCACCAGAAAAAGGCCCATGAAGGTGCGGCCAAGCCCCGTTTTCTCCGCCAGGACGTCCCCGTAGAAGGCCACCTGCCGCCCGGCCAGCAGGATGACCGCCGCCACCGCCAAAAAGGCGATCCCGGTCATAGCTGGGGCTGGAGTAGGCGAAGCAGGTCAAACCGGGTGATGATCCCCACGGGTTTCCCCTCTCCATCCACCACGGGCACGTGGTTGATATCGTAGGCCAACATGAGGTCCAGTACGCGAGAAAGGGGTTCCTCCGGCCCCACGGCGTGCACCGGGCTGGTCATGATCTCCTCCACCCGGGTGCGCCTGGCCTCGGCCAAGGCCTCCTCCAACCCGTCGGCCCCCATAAAGCGGCCCAAGAGCATGGGGGCCCGGAAGGTGGAAAAGGGCACGCCTCGTTCCTTCAGGAAGTCGCTTTCGGTGACGATGCCCATCAGGCGCCCCTCTTTGTCCACCACCAGGACGCTCCCAATGCCTTTTCCCAGCATCAGCCGGGCCACCTCCACCAGAGAAGTTTCGGGCAGCACGGTTACCACAGGACGGGTCATGGCGTCTTTGGCCTTCATCGCCTAGCCTCCTTCCGCCATACTAATCGGTCCACCCCCTCCGCCATAAGCCAGGCCAGAAGGGCAAGGACCAAAACCAACCCCCAGATCCAGGCCGGAACCCGCACCGCCTCCCACACCCCGGGGGCCAGATTGCCCAGAAGGATTTGGATCAGGATACCCAGGGCCACGGCTCCGTGCAGGTATGGATTGGGAAGGGGAATCAGGTGGGTGTGCCGGGCAGCGTAGGCGAAGAAGAGCTGGCCCAGGGTCATGAAGTGGAAGGTGGCGGTGCGGGCTACCTCAACGGGCTCCCCCTGAACCCCAGCGCGGCCCATCCACCCGGAAAGCCCCGCCAGGATGCCCAGGGCGAAGACGGCCTTAACGCTTCCCGTAAGCAGGATGAACCTCAAAGAAGGCGGATCCAAAAGGGGGCTTTCCTTAGGCCTGGGCGGCCGGTCCAGCACCCCAGGGTTGCGGTCCAAAGCCAGGGCCAGGGCCGGTAGGCCATCGGTGACCAGGTTGATCCAAAGGATCTGCACTGCGGTGAGGGGAAGGAGGAGATGTCCAGCCTCGTCCCGCAAGTTTAAGAGGGCAGCAAATACCATTCCCAAGGTTACCACCAAGACCTCGGAAAGGTTGGTGGAAAAGAGGAAGCGGATGAACTTCTGGATGTTCTCGTAGATGCTCCGCCCCTCCTCAATGGCCGCCACGATGGTGGCGAAGTTATCGTCCATCAGGACCAGGTCCGCCACTTCCCGGGAGACGTCCGAGCCCCTCAGCCCCATGGCCACCCCCACATCGGCCCGCTTGAGGGCCGGGGCATCGTTCACCCCATCCCCGGTCATGGCCACCACCTCCCCTGCTTTCTGAAAAGCTTCTACTATGCGCAGCTTATCCTCCGGCTTGACCCTGGCGAAGACATCCACCTCTAGAAGGTCTTCCTCGGAGAGTTCCCCGATCTCGTCCCCGGTGGCCACCACCTCCGCAGGAATACCCACCTGGCGGGCGATGGCCAAGGCCGTGGCCGGGTGATCCCCCGTGACCATCACCACCCGAACCCCGGCCTTCAACACCTTGGCCACCGCCTCCGGTACCTCCGGGCGGGGCGGGTCCAGGAGAAGGACGAAGCCCAGGAAGCTTAACCCTTCCTCCCGCTCCCCTTCGCCCCACGCCAAGGCCAACACGCGAAAACCCCGCTGAGCCTGGGCCTCTGCTTCCCCTAAAAGGGCCAGCTTCTCCTCCTCGGGTAAGGCCAGGCGGGGTATGAGGGCCTCGGGAGCCCCTTTCAGGAAACTACCCCCAGGCGTGGTCACCCGCATGTACTTCCAGGCGCTGTCAAAGGGCCGTTCGGAAAGCCGGGGGTGTTCTTGGCGTACCCGCTTTACGTCCAGGCGTTCGGCCGCATACCGCAAAAGGCCCAGTTCCAAGGGGTCCCCCGCTCCCGTCTCCAAATCGGCGTCGTTGCAGAGGACCATGGCCAAAAGGGCCCCTTGGGGGTCCGGCCCCACCACCTGCTGCACCTCCATGCGGTTTTCCGTAAGGGTGCCCGTCTTGTCGGTGGCGATCACCGTGACGCTGCCCAAGGCTTCCACGGCCGCAAGGCGGCGCACCACCGCCTTGCGGCGGGCCATGCGCTCCACCCCCAGGGCCAAGGCCAAGGTAAGCACGGCAGGAAGCCCCTCCGGCACCGCCGCCACCGCTAAGGCCACGGCGAAGAGGAACACCTGGGCGGAAAAGCCTTCCACCAGAAAACCCAAGGCCACCAGCCCT
>NZ_CALLUR010000018.1:0-11909 GCF_938010445.1 uncultured Thermus sp. | reverse complement strand
GAGGTGCGCACCCTGGCCACCAGCGCCATCCGGGATAGCGCCAACGGAGGGCTGATCCTGGAGGAGGCCAGACGGCTTGGCCTAAGGCCCGAGCTCCTGGCGGGGGAAGAGGAGGCTCGCTTGGGGGTTTTGGCCGTGGCCAACAGCCTGCCCCTAAGGGACGCTCTGGTGGTGGACCAGGGCGGGGGTAGCGCCCAAATATCCCTCATGCAAGGGCGCCGGTTCCTTTGGGGGAAGGCCTTGCCCTTGGGCGCCTTGCGCCTGACCGAAGGCTTCCTCACCCAGGACCCGCCCTCGAGGGCGGAGGTGAGGGCCCTGGCGCGCAAGGTGGAGGACTACCTGGAGGCCCTCCCCCTCCCCCGGGGCCTGCCCTTAGTGGGCCTAGGGGGGAACCTCAGGGCCGTGGCCCGGATCCACCAAAAGCGGCACGCCTACCCCTTGGACTTCGTCCACGGCTACTTTCTCCCCAAGGAAGGGGTGGAGGAGCTCCACGAGGCCCTCATGCCCCTTAGCGGGAAGGCGCGGATGGAGGCCACGGAGCTTTCCCCCGACCGGGCCCGGACCCTTCCCGCAAGCCTGGTCTTCCTGCGGTCCCTCCTTAAGGTCACCCGGGCCTCGGGGCTTTGGATAAGCGGCCTGGGGATCCGGGAAGGGGTGCTCTTCTCCCGTTTGCTGCCCGAACCCCACCTCCTCGAGGACCCCGCCCGCTTCGCCGTGGAAAACCTCTTTTGGCGGTATCCCTTCGCCCTGGAGCACCGGGACCACGTGACGGCCCTGGCCTCGAGCCTCTTTTCGGGGCTTGCTCCCCTTCACGGCTACGGGGAGGAAGAGGAAAGGCTTTTGCAGGCCGCCTGCCTCCTCCACGATATCGGGATGCACATCGGGTACCCGGACCACCACAAGCATGGGGCCTACCTGGTGCTCTCGGAGCCGCTCTTGGGTATAGAGCACCGGGAGCAGGCCCTTTTGGCCCTCATGGTCCGTTACCACCGCCGGGGCGACCCCAGCCTCGGCCCCTTCCGGCCTTTGGCCAGGCGCGGCGATGGCAAACGTCTGGCCCGTCTGGCGGTGATCCTGCGCCTGGCGGAGATGCTGGACCGCACCCGCGCCCAAAGGGTGCGGGAGGTCCGGGTGGAGGTGGGCCCCCAGGTACGGCTACGGCTTCTGGCCAGCGCGGAGCCGTGGGTGGAGCGGGTGGAGGCGGAGAAGCAGGCCCCGCTTTTCCAAAAGGTGTACGGACGTCCCCTGGAGGTGGTTTGGGAAGGGTGAGCCCCCCTAGGCCCTGACCGGGCCATGACACCCACCCCTTACCCTAGGTCCTGGCGGTTAGCCATGGGAGGTGGATGGGATGAAACGCCGGGACCTTTTAAAGGCAAGCGTACTGGCCGGAACCTTGGCCCTGGTGCCTAAGGCGGGGGCCCAAGGGGCCCCGCAGAACACCCCAGGCCTGGGCCGCAGGTACCGCAACCTGATCGTCTTCGTTTACGATGGCTTCTCCTGGGAGGATTACGCCATCGCCCAGGCCTACGCCCGCCGGCGCCAAGGCCGGGTTTTGGCCCTGGAGAGGCTCCTTTCCCGCTACCCCAACGGCCTTATCAACACCTACAGCCTCACCAGCTACGTCACCGAGTCCAGCGCCGCCGGAAACGCCTTCTCCTGCGGGGTGAAGACGGTGAACGGGGGCCTTGCGGTGCACGCGGACGGAACACCCTTGAAGCCCTTCTTCGCTGCCGCCAAGGAGGCCGGCAAGGCGGTGGGCCTGGTGGTGACCCCCACCGTCACCCACGCCACCCCGGCCAGCTTTGTGGTTTCCAACCCCGACCGGAATGCCGAGGAAAAGATCGCCGAGCAGTACCTGGAGTTTGGGGCCGAGGTCTACCTGGGGGGCGGGGACCGCTTCTTCAACCCCGAGAAGCGCAAGGACAAGAAGGACCTGTACGCCGCCTTTGCCCAGGCGGGGTACGGGGTGGTGCGCACCCCGGAGGAGCTCCTCCGCACCAACGCCAGCAAGCTCCTAGGGGTCTTCTCCGATAGCCACGTACCCTATGAGGTGGACCGCCGCTTCCAGGGGGTGAAGGTGCCAAGCCTCAAGGAGATGGTCCAGGCGGCCTTGCCCCGGCTGGCCTCCTACAAGAGCGGGTTCGTGCTCCAGGTGGAGGCGGGCCGGATTGACCACGCCAACCACCTAAACGACCCCGCGGCCACCCTCTGGGATGTGCTGGCGGCCGATGAAACCCTGGAGCTCCTCACCGCCTTCGTGGACCGGAACCCCGACACCCTCCTCATCCTGGCCTCCGACCACGCCACCGGGGTGGGGGCGCTTTACGGGGCGGGCCGGAGCTACCTGGAGGGCTCCGTGGGCCTGGACCTCCTGGAGGGGCAGAAGGCCAGCTTTGAGTACATGCTCCGGGCCCTGGGCAACAACCCCGATGTGGGCCAGGTGAAGGAGGCCTACCGGGCCCTGAAGGGGGTGGTCCTGGAGGACGCCGAGGCCCAGATGGTGGTGGAGGCCATCGCCAAGAAGGCCTACCGCCCCGACGGGGTGCGCTACGGCATCCAGCCCAGCAACACCCTCTCCTGGGCCATGGTGCAGAAGAACGCCACGAGGCCCGACCGGCCCAACATCGGCTGGTCCTCGGGGCAGCACACGGCAAGCCCGGTGGTGCTGGCCCTCTACGGCCAGGGCCTGCGCTTCCTCCACCTGGGCCTACTGGACAACACCCACGTCTTCCGCCTCATGGGAGAGGCCCTGGGGATCCGCTACCAGAACCCGGTGATGAGCGAGGAGGAAGCCTTGGAGATCCTCAAGGCCCGGCCCGTGGGCATGCTCCATCCCGAGGACGTTTGGGCCTAGAAGCCTGGGCTCCTCCTTCTTTCCGGCCGCCCCTTGGGGCGGCCTCTTTCCGCGTGCTGGGAAGGACCTAAGGGCGCCCATGGCCAGGGATTTGACCTTCCTCTGACCATTCCAGGGCTTACTGTTAGGAGGATGCGCCTTTTAGCCGAGGCCAGCTGGCTCCAGTTCAACCGTCGGGTCCTTTGGCAAACGGAAAGGCCGGATTTTCCCCTACTGGAACGCATGCGCTTCCTGGCCATATGGAACAGGAACCTGGACGAGTTCTTTGCCGCCCGCATCGCCAAGCCCTTTCTGGAGGCCCGGGGAAGCCCGGACCACTTGAACCTCCTGCAGGAGGCCTACGCCCAGGCCCGGCTGGCCCATGAACGCTACCTGGCCCTTCTCGCCGAAGCCTCGCCCCACCTCCAGGTCCTGGACCCGCAGGACCTGGACGAGGAGGACTGGCGTTACTTCCGGGTCTACCTGGCGGAGGTGGTGGCCCCCCGCACCGACCTCATCCCCTGGGAGGCCGCGGCCGAGGCCACCCATGGGGCCTTGTACTTCGCCTCAGAGCGTTACCTGGTGCGCCTTCCCCAGGACCTACCCCGCCTTCTCCCCGTCCCCGGCCTGGAGGGCCGCTATGTCCGCCTGGGGGCCCTTATGCGGGCCCGCAGCGACCTCTTCCTGCCGGAGGAGGGCCCCCTGTACGAGCTTCGGGTCCTTAGGCTTTTGGAAAGCGAACGGGCCCGGGCCGACTGGGACGAACTGGCCCAGTCCCTGGAGGGCCGGCAGGAAGGCATGGCCACCCTTTTGGTGGCCGAGGAGGAGTTCCCCCATCCCTGGCTGGACCGGCTGAGGGAGGCCTTGCACCTGAGCCCCCAGGAGGTCTTCCTCCTCCCCCCGCCCCTTAACCTGGCCCTGGTGGAGCGGTTGGTGGCCGAGGGTCCGGAAAGGTGGCGCTTCCCTCCCCTACGCCCCGAGCGCCCCCGCCGCTTCCTCAAGGAGCCCTTGGCCTTTTTAGAACGCCAGGACCTCCTCCTGTACCATCCCTTTGAGGATTACCGGGCGGTGGAGCGCTTTGCCCAGGAGGCCCTCTCCCCCAAGGTGGCGGAGGTCTGGGCTACCCTTTACCGCATTGGGGAGGAAAACCCCCTGGCGGAGGCCCTGATCCAAGCCGCCAAGGCGGGGAAAAGGGTTCATGTGCTCCTCGAGGGGCGGGCCCGCTTTGACGAACTTCTGAACCTGCACTGGTACCTGCGCCTACTCCGGGCCGGGGTGGAGATCCTCCCTTTGCCGGAGCGCAAGGTGCACGCCAAGGCGCTTCTCCTCCTCACCCCGGAGGGCAAGGGGTACGCCCACCTGGGCACCGGCAACTACAACCCCCTAAACGGCAGGCTGTACACGGATTTCTCCCTCTTCACCTCGAGGCCCGACGTGGTAAAGGAGGTGCGGGCCTTCTTCCAAAGCCTGCACACCGCCTTCCCCGCGGGCCGTGACCCGGGGGACCTCCCCTGGGAGGGCGGGCCCCTGCCCCCCCTGGGGCTTGGCCTCCTCAAGACGGGAGAGGCCATTCGCCACCTCCTCCTGGAGGAGATAGGGCGGGAGGCCCATCCCAAGGGGCGGATCCTCCTAAAGTTCAACCACCTCACGGACCCAGCGGTGTTGGAGGCCTTGGTGCGTGCCGCGGAGGCCGGAGCCCGGGTGGACCTCCTGGTGCGCAGCACCCTCACCCTCCTCCACCCCGCCTTCCGGGCCAAGAGCCTGGTGGGGCGGTTTCTGGAACATGCCCGGGTGGCCGCCTTCCGGGCCGATGGCGCCTGGCGCGTCTACCTCACCAGCGCCGATGCCATGCCCAGGAACTTTGAGAGGCGGTATGAGCTTCTCTTCCCCGTCCTGGATAAGGAGGCCAAAAGGCGGGTGCTCAAGGTGCTTAAGCTCCAGGTCCGGGATGACCGGAATAGCTTCCTCCTGACCCCGGAGGAAAAGCGGCTTTGGGGGGGCCGCCATGACGCCCATCGCCCCTAGGGCCTTTTGGGGAGAGGTGCTAGGAACCTCCCTCCTGGTGCTTCTCACGGTGGGAAGCACGGCCAATGCGCTGCTGAAGCCCCGGCTTGAGGCAATCGGGTACGATGCCTTGGCCTTGGGCTCGGGGCTCGCGGTTCTGGTGGGGGTTTTGGCCAGCCGGCCCCTTTCCGGGGCCCACCTGAACCCAGCGGTGACCTTAGCCCTGGCCGCGGGTGGGTTTTTCCCGTGGCGGTTTGTACCCCTTTACCTTCTGGCCCAAGGCCTTGGGGGCTTCCTCGGGGCCGGGGGGGCGTTTTTGGCCTACCGGGAAGGCCTCATGGCCCAGGGCATGCCCAACGTATTCAGCACGGGGCCGGGTTTTCTGCGCACGGAGCCGGAAACCCTTTACGCATGGACGGGCCCGGCCGTAGCGGAAACCCTGGGCACCTTTGCCCTCATGAGCGTGATCCTGGCCGCGGGAAAGGATGGCCGTATCGTGGCCCTCTGGCTGGCCCTCACGGTGGCGGCGGTGGGCTACGGCCTGGGGGGCCCCGGGGGCTTCGCCCTAAACCCCGCCCGGGACCTGGCCCCAAGGCTTCTCGCCTGGATTCTGGGAGTGGAAGGGGCGGGAAGCTCCTACTTCCTGGTGCCCGCCCTCTTTCCCGTGCTGGGGGCTTTGGGGGCCGTGGGGGTTTACCGGCTCCTTAGCCGCTAGCCGGGGCTTCTGCCTAAGCCTTTTGGGTACGCCCTAGCCCTTTCCTGCCGTTCATTGCATAATGGGCCTATGGAACTCTTCCTAGTCCGCCACGCCATTGCCCTGCCCCTGGAGGAAGCCATAGGGGGGATTTCCCCTGACACTCCCCTGGACGAGGAGGCCGCGGATGACCAGCGCCCCTTGACCCCCAAAGGGGTGCGGCGGTTTCGCAAGGTGGTGCGGGGCCTCGAGGAGCTGGGGGTGGAACTGGACCTCATCCTCACCAGCCCTAAGCGGCGGGCTTTGGAAACCGCGGAGCTGCTCGCAGACCTCCTGGAAGGGGAGGTCCGGGTAACCCCCTATCTGAGCGTTCCCCCCTCGGAGGCCCTTCTTGCGGAGATCCCACCCCAGGGCCGGGTGGCCTTGGTGGGGCACGAACCCTACCTTTCCGCCCTCTTGGCCTGGCTTCTCCTGGGGGACTTTGCCGGGGCCTCGGCCCGGGATGTTCTGGGAGGTCGCTTTGTCCTAAAGAAGGGGGGCGTGGCCTGGCTGGAGGGGGAGCCGGCCCCCGGTGGCATGGCCCTTAAGGCCCTCTTTCCCCCCAAGGTCTTCCGGCTGTGAAAGACGCCCAAGCCTGGAGGGAACACCTGAAGGCCCACATCCCCCTGGCCCTTGCGGGCACCGATCCCGAGGGGGTGCACCAGGTACGGGTGGCGGCCCGTAGGCTCAGGGTCTATCTGGACCTCCTAGGGTACAGGGTGCTACGGGATGACCTGAGGCGCCTGGCGCGGGGGACGGGGCGGGTGCGGGACCTGGAGGTGGTTTTGGGAAGGGGGCCTTTCCCCGAAGGCTTCCAAAGCTTCCTGGAAAGGGAGTTGGCGGCAGCCAGGAGCCGGCTGCCGGACCTGCTGGCCTCCCCGTGGACCGAGGCCCTATTGCGGGCCCTGGCCACGCTGCCCCCTTTGCAGGAAAGGGCCGCTTTCCAAAGGCTTTCCCGCCTGGAAAAGGGCCTCCGGAAGCGGCTTGAACTCCTTACGCGGGACCCCTCTCCCGAGGCCTTTCACGCGTACCGCAAGGCCCTTAGGCGGCTCCGCTACGCCAAGGAGTTTCTAGGGCTTCCCACCAAGGAGGAAAAGAGGCTCCAGGACAGGCTAGGGGAGGTTCAGGATCTGGAGGTGCTCCTGGCCCTCTTGCGGGAGTACCTCTTGGAGGCGCAGGATGGGGAGGCCACCCGCTTGGCCGAGGCCTTAGGGGAAGAGAGGCAAAGGCGGCTGGCCACCCTGCAGAAGGCTCTCCTCGGAGAGTAGGGCCCTTTTCCCGTGCCTCGCACCCCGAGGCCCTTGGGGCCGGGTGGTGGGTAGAGGCCATCCCCCTACCGGGTTTGGCCCAGGGCCTGGGCCTCGAGGGCCAAGGACAAGTGGTCCTTTAGCTCCAAGGGGGGAAGGCCGTGTTTGCCTCGGAGGCGCTCCAGGAAGATCCGGCGCTCCGCCTGCCGGTTACCGTGGCTTTGGTTTGCCCCGTGAACCCGTATCCCTAGGCCTCGCCCCTTTAGGTAGCGAAAGGGAACGGCCTTCCGGTAGGCCCTCAGCCACAGGTCCCAGTCCCAGTAATCGCCCATGTCGGGGTCCAGGCCCCGGAGTTCCCCAAGAAGCCTTCGGGGCAAGGCGGTTCCCGAGGCCAGGATGCGGTTGTCCGTGAGAATCCAGTCCCCCATCTCCCCGGGGGCAAAGGGGATCTCCCCATCCCCCAGGTACAAAACCCCTTCCCCGTAGACCACGGCCTCTTCCCGGGACAGGATGCGCCACACGCGGTAGAGGTAGGCGGGGTCCAGGAAGAAGTCGTCGTCATCCAGAAAGAGCACCACCTCCCCTCGAGCCTGGGCCAGGGCCTGCAAGCGGGCTTCCACCTGCCCCCGGCCCGGGTTCGGGAAGGCGCGGAAGCGGAGGTCGTTCATGGAGGCCACCACCTCCAGGCCCTCCCCTTCCCCGTCGTCCACCACCAGGGCCTCGTAATGGGGGAAGGTCTGTCGCCTCAGGGAGGCCAGGGCCTCTTTGAGGAGCTGGGGGCGGCCTTTGGTGGGAATGAGGACGCTAATCATGGGCCAAAGCCGGCTGCAGCCTGGCCTCGTCGGTGAGGTCCAGCCGAAGAGGGGTAGCGGCGATGAACCCTTGCTCCACTGCCCAGCGGTCCGTCCCCTCCTCCGCCTCCTTCAGGGGCCGGGCGGCAAACCAGTAGAGGGAGCGGCCCATGGGGTCTTCCCCCTCCACCACCACCCCCTCATAGGACCGCACCGACTGCCGGGTCCAGAGAAAGCCCTTGGGCTCTTTGGGCAGGTTCACGTTCACCAAAAAGGGCCGCTCCAGCCGTAGCAGGGTGGCCAGGACCCGCTCCACCCAAGGCCCCAACAGGGCAAAATCCGGTCCCTCCCCGTTCACCGGGGTGCTGAAGGCGGCCGCGGAGAGGCCAAAAAGCCTTCCCTGCTTGGCGGCGGCCACGGTGCCGGAGTGCCAGATCTCGTGCCCCAGGTTGCTGCCCAGGTTGATGCCCGAAAGAACCAGGTCCACGGGGCCGAAGAGGTGGAGACCTAGGGCCACGCAGTCCGCGGGGGTACCCCGCACCCGGTAGGCAGGGAAGTGGGGGCCGGGCAAGGGGGACGGGTGGGGAAAGGCCCGCACCGGGTGGGCGATGGTGATGGCGTGGCCTACCCCGCTTTGCTCCACATCGGGGGCGGCCACGAAGACCTCGCCAAAGCGGCTTGCCGCCTGGGCCAAGGCCCAAAGGCCGGGGCTGAAGATGCCGTCGTCGTTGGTCACCAGGATCCTCATGGCACCAGCGTAGGGGCTCTTGGTCAAGGGAAAGTCAGGGGGGAGTTGCGGGGGTTGGTCTGCGGCGGGGTCGTGGTTGCGGGTGGCGTTTGACGTGGGCTTGTGCGCTGTTTGTGCGTATTTTCACGCTTAAAGCTGCTTGTGCGTACACTCTCTACCCTTACCACGCAAGCGCCAGGCCCTCCCCTCGAGGATCCGAAGCCCCCAGCAACACCCCGTTCCCCTTCAGAACCACCTGGCCACGACCGAAAACGCCCGGCTCCGCCTCATACGCCACCCTGTGTCCCAAATCCCTAAGGAACAGGGCCGTGGCCTGAGGGATGCCAAGCTCCAACAGGACCCGGTCCCCTCCCCTGCTCGGTACCACCTGCCAACGCGGCCGGTCCAAGGCCGCCTGGGGATTTAGGCGAAAATCCGCCAGGCCCACCACCACCTGCACATGCCCCTGGGGCTGCATATACCCCCCCATGACCCCAAAGGGGCCCAAGGGCTTCCCCTCCTGGGTCAGGAACCCCGGGATGATGGTGTGGTAGGGACGCTTCCCCGGCCCCACCCGGTTGGGGTGGTCCTCCTCTAAGGAAAACCCCAAGCCCCGGTTTTGCAAGGCCACACCCGTCTTGGGAACGAGGATACCCGCCCCAAACCCCTGGTAGTTAGACTGGATCAGGGAAACCAGGATCTCCCCATCCGCCGCCGCCAGGTACACGGTTCCCTCCGGCCTGAGCCCGGGCAGCGCCTGCGGCAAGGCCCTATCCCCGATGAGGCTGCGCCTTTGCGCCACGTAGCTAGGAGAAAGCATGGCCCTTGGGTCCAACTCCAGGAACCGGGGGTCGGCCACGTGGCGGAAGGCATCGGCTAGGGCTAGGCGCATGGCCTCAACCTGGACGTGGTAACTGAAAGGATCCTCCGGCTTGAGGTCAAACCCCTCGAGGATGGCCAAAGCCAGGAGGGCCGCTACCCCCTGGCCGTTGGGGGGAAGCTCATGCACGGTAAAACCCCGATACTCCCAGGAAAGGGGCTCCACCCATTCCGGGGCATGGGACGCAAGGTCCTCGAGGCTTAGGAGGCCCCCGGTGGCCTCGCTGAAACCGGCAACGGCCTCCGCCAACTTCCCGCGATAGAGGCTTTCCCCGTAGCTCTCCCCGATCTCCCTTAGGGTTTGGGCATGCCCGGGGCTTCCCCACACCTCTCCCGCCCCAGGCGCCCGACCTCCGGGAAAGAACACCTCCTGAAAGGCCTGGAACTCCGGGCCCTTTAGGGACAGGTAGATTTCCTCCGCCCGCCGCCAAGCCCGGGCCGTCTCTGGCCCCACGGGGAACCCCTCCTCCGCGTAGCGGATGGCGGGAGCCAGGACCTCAGGAAAAGGGAGCCTGCCAAAGCGCTCATGCAAGGCCCGCCATCCCGAGACCGCCCCCGGCACCGTCACCGGGAGCCAGCCCCTTTCCGGCATCCCCCCCTCGGGAATCCGCTCGGGGGTAAGGCCCAGGGGGCTTTTCCCCGAGGCGTTAAGGCCGTGGAGCCTCCCATCCCACACCATGGCGAAAAGGTCTCCCCCGATGCCGTTGCTGGTGGGCTCCACCACCGTAAGAGCGGCCGCCATGGCGATGGCGGCATCCACCGCGTTCCCCCCCTTTAAAAGCATCTCCATCCCCGACAAGGCCGCCAGAGGTTGGCCCGTGGCCACCGCTCCCCGCCGGCCCAAGACCACGTGCCGCCGGGACGGATAAGGGTAGTAGGCGAGGTCCATGGCTCCTCCCGGGCAAGTCTACCCCGTACCCCAGGGAGGAGGCGAAGACCTAGGAAAACTCCCGCTCCAACTCCTTAAGCCGCTCGGCAATCCCGGTGTATTCCAGTTCCTCCATGGGAAGCATGGCGGGGCCATAAAAACCTTGGCGGCGCATCTCCTGGGCCTTGGCCACCACCCTGGCCCGCACCGCATCCCAAACCGGGTCCGCAAAGAGGTCCACCGGCTCAGACAACCGTCCCTCCTTAAGGGAGAAAGCCAATCCGCACACCATGGGTACGCAGAAAAAGGTGGACGCAGGGGTATTGGCCTTAACCGGCATCAGGGGCAGGTGGTGGCTTCCCCGGGTATCCCCGGCCACGAAGGGGGCCAGGGCAAAGGGGGGGCCAAACTCCTCCGTGGCGGGGAAGATCTTCTGGGTGCGGAGAATGGCCACGGGATCGTCCTTGCCCACGTAGCGCCCAGCGATGTTGCGCAAGCGGGTGGTGCTCACCACCGCAGCGATTTCCCCATAGCGCCGGGACCAAATGGACTCTATCCCAAACCGGTGGGAATCCCGAAGCAGAGCGGCGATGTCGTAGAGCCTCTCGGGAGCGTCAAGAACGATATAGCTATCCCTTTCCGTCTGGGCCAAGTCCATGATGCGAAAGCGGAAGCCAGGGCGCAACTCCGAGGAAAGCAACAAGCCTGAGGAGTACATGGGATCGGCAAAGGCCAGATATAAGGGCAGATTGAACGCCCCGGGCTCGGTCTTGTCGGCGGCCAGAACCATAAAAGGCTCGGCAGGGCGTTCCTCAAACTCCATCTCCGCCACCTGGGGCCCAAGGCCATGAAGGTTCCCGGAAAAGGCGTCCTTCAAGAGATCCTGGCCAGCCCCGTAAAGGCCTTCCTCCTTGGCCACCCGCGTGCCTTCCCGAAACGCTTTCCACGCCAGCTCGTGGACAGCAGGGTTTCGCGGACCTTGGGTGTGGGATAGGAGGAGGACGATGTCGTCCCCTATGTGAAACACGTGGGCGTCCAAGAGCAAGTGGCCCACCGCCTCCCGAACCACTCCTTCCACCTGGGCCAGTACCCTACGGCTAGGAAGGGTATGGCCCCCAATGGAGCCGATGTCGGCCTTAAGCACGCTAAGGGTGACCTTCATAAGCGCCTCCTTTTCTTTCCATTCTTCCACTTTAATGCTGCCTCTACAAGGGTGCAGGCCCGCTAGCCGCAAGGGTGGGTGGAAGCGTGGAACTCCCAAGCGCTGGCCAGGTGCAGAGACCCGGCCGACGGCCCTCGCGGAAACCCTCGTGAGGATGTCCCAAGGTACCGGGACTCGAGGAAAGGGGGCCTCTAGGGCCTTGACAGTTCCCGTGCATGGGGGTACGGTGGACTTACCGACCGGTCGGTGAAATATGGGAATGGCTACCCGCGACCGCATCCTAGAAGAAGCTGCCCGCCTTTTCACGGAAAAAGGGTACGAGGCCACCAGCGTTCAGGACCTGGCCGAGGCCTTGGGCCTTTCCAAGGCCGCCCTTTACCACCACTTCCCCAGCAAGGAGGAGGTCCTCTACGAGATCAGCCACCAGGCCCTAGAGGGGCTGCTGGAGGAGGGGAAGAAGGCCTTGGCCGTCCCTGATCCCCGCGAAGCCCTGCTCCGCTTCATGGAGGGCCACGCTCGGTTCTTTGAGGAAAACCGCCCCTTCTTCGTCACCATGCTTCAGGGCCTGCAAAGCCTCTCCCCGGAAAAGCAAGCGCCCATCATCGCCCTGCGGGACCGGTACGAGGAAACCCTCCGCACCCTTCTAAGGCGGGGCATGGAGAGCG
>NZ_CALLUR010000017.1:0-7037 GCF_938010445.1 uncultured Thermus sp. | reverse complement strand
GAAGAAGTCGTACTCCAATATCCGGTGGCCATTGGTGGCGTAGGCAAAGGCAAGGCCGAGCTCGCGAGCATAGCCCTTTGCCTGTTCCAGGCCGGCTTCCGGCGCGCTCCCCTCGGGCTCCGCCTCTACCACAGCGATGGGGAAGCCATCGGTATAGCGCAGAAGGTAGTCCACGCGCTTGGGCTTAGCCCGTCGCACCTCGTTGCCGATAAGGATGAGTTTGCCAGGCGCAAACTGGTAGTTGGGGGCGTAGTAGAACTCCCGGGTCACCTCCCGGTCGGTCCAGCCTGCGGCTTTCAGCTTTGGGTCTACCAACTGGGCCCGGGTATCGGCCTCATTGCGTGGCATACTCCTCCCCTTCTACCGTCCGGGCGCGTGGTACCCGTCACCTTTGCATTTTAGCGGGACACTACCCCTTTAGGAAGGCCACGTACCGCTCCAGAAGCCCGTAGGCCTCCCCGGAGGCCAGGACCTCCTGGGCAAGCCGCACCCCTTCCCGCAGGGAGGCCACCTTGCCCGCCACATAGAACCCCGCCCCCGCCGCCAGGGCCACCCCTTGGGCATGGGGACCTTTTTCCTGGCCCTTGAGAATCCTTATGGCCAGCTGGGCGTTTTCCTGCGGAGAGCCCCCCTTTAGGGCCTCCACGGGAAAGCGCTCCAACCCCACCGCCTCCGGGGTGAGGGCATAGGCCCCCTTGCCCACCTCCACCACCTGGTTCTCCCCTAAGACCAGTTCATCCGCCCCTTCCCCGTGGACCACCATCCCCTGGGCCCCCAGGCGCCCTAGGGCCTCGGCCATGGGGGTAAGCCAACGGGGGCTAAAGACCCCCAGCACGTACCGGTCGGCCCCCGCGGGGTTGGTGAGGGGGCCAAGCAGGTTGAAGACGGTGCGGATGCCCAGCTCGGCCCTTACCGGGGCCACGTGGCGCATGGCGGGGTGGAAAAGCCGGGCAAAGAGGAAGCCGAAGCCCAAGGTCTCTATGGCCTCCCCCACCCGCTCGGGCGGGGCTTCCAGGTTGACCCCCAGGGCCTCGAGGAGATCCGCCGAGCCCGCCTTTGAGCTGGCCGCCCGGTTCCCGTGCTTGGCCACCGCCACCCCCCCCGCCGCCGCCACCAGGGCCCCCAGGGTGGAGAGGTTCAAAAGCCCCTTGTGGTCCCCCCCGGTGCCCACGATGTCCAAAAGGGGCCTGCGGTTCACCTTCAGGGCCAAGGCCGCCTCCCGCATGGCCTGGGCCATGGCGGCGATCTCCGCAGGGGTCTCCCCCCTCAAGGCCATGGCGGTGAGCACCCCGGCCACCCTCACCGGGGAAACCTCCCCCGCCATCATGGCCCGCATGAGGCCGTAGGCCTCCTCCTCGCCCAGCACCTCGCCCAAAAGCGCCTTCTTCACGGTCTCCATGGGTCCTCCAGAAAGTTCTTGAGGATGATCTTACCCGCCTCCGTGAGGTAGCTTTCCGGGTGGAACTGCACCCCATGGGTGGGGTAGTGGCGGTGGCGGAAGCCCATCACCGTCCTCCCTCCCGCCTCCTCCACCCAGGCGTTCACCAGGAGGTCTTGCGGAACCTCCTCCACCACCAAGGAGTGGTAGCGGGTGGCGGGAAAGGGGTTGGGAAGGCCCCGGAAAACCCCGGTGCCGTCATGGTGGATCTCGCTCACCTTGCCGTGCATGACGATGGGGGCCGGCACCACCTTTCCCCCAAAGGCCATGCCGATGGCCTGGTGGCCCAGGCAGACCCCCAGGATGGGGTAGCGGGGGGCGTAGCGACCGATGAGGGGGAGGGATAGCCCCGCCTCCAAGGGGGTGCAGGGGCCAGGGCTGATCAGGATGCGCTCGGGGTCTAGGGCCTCCACGTCCTCGAGGGCAAACCGGTCGTTGCGCCACACCACGGGGCTTGCCCCCAGCTCCCCCAGGTACTGCACCAGGTTGTAGGTGAAGCTGTCGTAGTTGTCGATCACCAACACCCTCATAACCCCTCCTCCGCCATCTCCACCGCCTTCAAAAGGGCCCTGGCCTTGTTCCAACACTCCTCGTACTCCCTTTCCGGCACCGAGTCCGCCACGATGCCCGCCCCCGCCTGCACGTGCATCCTTCCCCCTGCGATGACAAAGGTTCGCAAGGTTAAGGCCACGTCCATGGCCCCATGGTAGGCCAGATAACCGAAGCTTCCCCCGTAGGGCCCCCGGCGGTGGGGCTCCAGCTCCTCAATGATCTCCATGGCCCGGATCTTGGGGGCCCCCGAGACCGTGCCCATGGGAAGCACGCTGGCCAAGGCGTCCAAGGGGGTCTTGCCCTCGGCCAAAATGCCCTCCACCGTGGACACCAGGTGCATCACGTGGGAGTAGTACTCCACGTGCATGGGCTCCAGGACCCGCACCGTGCCGAAGGCGGAAACCCGGCCGATGTCGTTGCGGGAAAGGTCCAAAAGCATCACGTGCTCGGCCCTTTCCTTTTCGTCCCTAAGAAGCTCCTCCGCAAGCCTCCGGTCCTCCTCCTCGTCCTTCCCCCGGGGCCGGGTGCCGGCGATGGGCCGGGTGATCACCTTGCGGCCGTCGGAGCGGAGAAGGCTTTCGGGGCTGGCCGAGACCAAGACCACCTCCCCCAGGTCCAGATAGCCCATGTAGGGGCTTGGGTTCACGCTCCTCAGGGCCCGGTACAGGGCAAAGGGGTGCACGGTGAGGGGGGAGGAAAGCCTCAAGGAGAGGACCACCTGGAAGATGTCCCCGGCGCGGATGTACTCCAAGGCCTTGGCCACCGCCCCCAGGTACTCCTCCCGGCTCATGTCGGGCGCAAAGCGGGCCCTCCCCCCTGGCCTTTCCCCAGGCACCCCCGGGAGAGGACCTCTAAGCCTTCTTTCCGCCCAAAGGAGGCGGTCTTCCGCCTCCTCCAGGTCCTGCGCGGGGGCCACCAGGTGCAGAAGGTTCTTCATATGGTCAAAGACCGCCACCACCTCAGGCTCCACGAAAAGCAGGTCGGGCAGGCCTAGGTCATCCGGCTTAAGGGAGGGGAGGCGCTCGTAGTAGCGGATGAGGTCGTAGGCGGCATACCCCACCACCCCCCCGAGGAAGGGGGGGAGGTCGGGCTCTGGGAGGCCCGCCCCCTGGAGCCCTTCGGGCCGCCCAAGGGAGGCGTGGACCGCCTGGTAAAGGGTACGCAAGGGATCCTGGGTTTCCACCCGTTGGCCATTGAGGGTGAAGACCCCATCCTTTAGGCGAAAGGTGCGCCTCGCCCCTACCCCGATGATGGAGAAGCGGCTTTGCCTCCCCCGTTCCACCGACTCCAGAAGAAAGCTCACCGGGGCCTTTTCCGAAAGCTTCAGGTAAGCGGTCACCGGGGTTTCCAGGTCCGCCAGGAGGGTTTTGCCAAAGGGCCTGATGGTTTCCATGCCTCTCCTTACAAAAAGCCCCGGGGCCCATAGCCCCGGGGAAAAAGCCCATCCGCCCCGGGGCCTAGCCGGGCCACCAGCGGGCGGCAAGGGCGCTCATGCCCCAAGGATAGCCCAAGGCGCCCCTGGCGTCCAGGGGTGCCTGGGCCGGACCCTTAAGCCTTCCGCGGCGAAGCCTAGGGAAGGCCTTCGGCCAAGCCCCCCTGGGGAAGGCATCAGAATCTTTCCGCCACCGTTTTCATCTGCAGGAAGTGCAGGAGGTAATCGGGCCCTCCGGCCTTGGTGTCGGTACCCGAGAGGTTAAAGCCGCCAAAGGGCTGGACCCCCACCAGGGCCCCGGTGATCTTGCGGTTGAAGTAGAGGTTCCCCACGTGGAACTCCCGCCTGGCCCTTTCCAGGTGCTCCCGCTTGCGGGAGTAGACCCCACCGGTGAGGCCGTAAAGGGTGCCGTTGGCCACCTCGAGGGCCTCCCCGAAATCCTTGACCCGGATCACGGAAAGCACCGGGCCGAAGATCTCCTCCTGGGCGATCTTGGCGGTGGGGGGCACCTCGGTGAAGATGGTGGGGGCCAGGAAGTAGCCCTCCCCCTCCAGGCGCTTCCCCCCCAGGACCAGCTGGCCTTCCCTTTGGCCAATCGCAATGTAGGAGAGGACCTTCTCCTCCTGGGCCTTGCTGGCCACGGGGCCCAGGTCGGGGTTCTCCTCGGCGGGGCCCACCACCAGGCGCTCCGCCCGCCGCAACACCCTCTCCATCAAGGGCTCAAAGGCCTTCTCGGTGACGATGAGACGGCTGGCCGCCGAGCACTTTTGCCCCTGGAAGCCGTAGGCGGAGATGAGGATGCCCTCGGTGGCGGCCTCCAGGTCAGCGGTCTCGTCCACGATGATGGCGTCCTTGCCGCCCAGCTCCAGGAAAACCCGCTTGATCCAGCGCTGGCCTGGGGCCAGCTTGGCCGCCCTCTCGTTGATCCAAAGCCCCACCTCGAGGCTCCCCGTGAAGTTGATGAAGCGGGTCTGGGGGTGCTCCACCAGGTAGGCCCCCACCTCGCTCCCCTTGCCGGGCAGGAGGTTCACCACGCCGGGAGGAAAGCCTGCCTCGTGGAGGATCTCAAAGACCTTGGCGGCGATGACCACCGTGTCCTCGGCGGGCTTGGCCACCACGGTGTTCCCCACGGCCACCGGCCCGGCGATCATGCCGGTGAAGATGGCGATGGGGAAGTTCCAGGGGGCGATGACCACCCCCGCCCCCAAGGGGATGTAGAAGCTTTCGTTGTCCTCCCCGGGGTAGGGCACCACCTCCACCGAGGGGTACTTGTACTTGAGGGCCTGGCGGGCGTAGTACTCCAGGAAATCTATGGCCTCCGCCACCTCGGCGCTGGCCTCGAGCCAGTTCTTGCCGATCTCGTAGACCAAGGTGGCCTCCAGCTCCCGCCGCCTCCTTTTCATGAGGGCCGCCGCCTTTAGGAGGAGGCGGCTGCGGTCCTCCTGGGGCCAGTCCTTCCAGGTCCTAAAGGCCCGCCAAGCGGCCTCCAGGGCCGCCTCCGCCTCGGCTACCCCCGCCTTGGCGGTGCTCCCCACCACCTCGCTGGGGGCCGAGGGGTTGAGGGATAGGATCCTCTCCTTGGTGTCCACCCAGGCCCCGTCTATGTAAAGCCCGTAGTGGCGGCCAAACTCGGCCCTGACCCGCCTAAGGGCCTCCCGCATCTCCCGCTTGGCCTCCTCCGTGCCAAAGGTCTCAATGGGCTGGTTGCGAAAAGGTTCCACCGTCATGCCGTACCTCCTTTAGCCCCCCAAGAGGCTGCGCAACACCAACAGCAGGTTCTCCGGGCGCTCGGCGATGCGCCGGCTCAAGTAGGGGTACCAGTGGGTGCCGTAGGGCACATAGGCCCGCACGGTGTACCCCTCCCCCGCCAGGCGCCTTTGCTCCTGGAAACGCACCCCATAGAGGAACTGGAACTCAAAGCGGTCCTTGGGTACCCCCATGGCCTCGGTGTAGCGCTTCACCTCGGCGATGAGCCTGGGGTCGTGGGTGGCGAAGGCCACGTAAAGCCCCTCCTTAAGGGCCAGCTTCCCCAGGTGCAGGAACTCGGCGTCTATGAGGCGCTTGTCCTGGAAGGCCACCTCCTTGGGCTCCCGGTAGGCCCCCTTGACCAGGCGCAGGTTGGGCCGGTAAGGGAGGAGCTCCCAAAAGTCCTTCTCCGTGCGGAAGAGGTAGCTTTGCAGGACCAGGCCCACCCCCTGAAACCCCTCCTCCCGCAAGGCCCTATAGAGGCGCAAGGTGGCCTCCACCCGGGGGGAGTCCTCCATGTCTATCCGCACGAAAACCCCCTTGGGCTCAGCCTCCTTCAGGATTTCCCGGAGGAGCTCCCGGGCCAAGGCCTCGGAAAGGTCCAGCCCCAGCTGGGTGAGCTTCAAGGAGATGTACTTGGGCCAGGGGTACCCCGCCACCCTCCCCACCAACTCCAGGATTCCCTTCTGGAAGGCCCGGGCCTCCTCCTCGCTCCCCACCATCTCCCCCAGGAGGTCCAAGATGGCGTGCACCCCTTGGGCCTGGAGTCTCTCCGCCACCCCAAGGGCCTCCTCCAGGGTCTCCCCCGCCACATAGCGCCGCACCAGGCTCTTGGCCCGCCCCTTGATGAGGGCCTCCACCCTGGGGTTCCCCGCCACGGAGAGCACCGCCTGCCGGTACGCCAAGTCCAGGTTCATACCCCTCCTTTCCTAAGCCTGGCCACCACTAGGTCGCGGAAGCGGTGCACGTGGGCCTCCACCGCCTTTTTGGCCCCTTCCGGGTCCCGCCCCTTCAGGGCCCTTAGGATGGCCTCGTGTTCCTTGCGGGTGGTCTCCTCCTGGGAAAGGTTGGGGAGGGCACCCCTCACCAGGGCCAGGCTGGAAAGCAGGTCCTCGTAAAGGCGGTAGAGGGTCTTGTTCCCGGAAAGCCGCACCAGGGCCCGGTGGAACTCCAGATCCCGGCGCATCTGCTCGGGGTAGTCCTCCTTTGGGGCCTCGTCAATGGCCCTGAGGTGGGCCTCGAGGTCCGCGATCTCCCAAGGGGTGGCCCTTAGGGCCGCCTCCCTTGCCGCCTCCCCCTCCAGAAGGGCCCGCACCCCATAGACCTCCTCCACCTCCTCGGGGCTAAAGGCCCGCACCCGGGCCCCCCGGCCCGGCACCAGCTCCACCAAGCCTTCCTCGGCTAGGCGCATGAGGGCCTCCCGTACAGGGGTGCGGGAAACCCCCAGCTCCTGGGCCAGAAGGGGCTCGGAAAGCCTTTCCCCCGGGGCGAAGCGCCCGGAGAGGAGAAGGTCTTTCAGGTGCCGGTACACCGCCTCCCGCACCTGGTTGGGCCGGCGGAAGCCTAGGGCCTGCATCCTGTATACAGGATGCCACGCTGGAAGGGGATCGTCAAGCCAGCCCCTCCATCCCCTCTCCCCGGCAAGGGCCCAGAGGCCCTTACCGGGCCTTGGCGGATAGCTCCGGCCAGGGAAACCCCCTCTTTGGCCTCCACCCACCCGCAGGCCTGGCCCTTTGGAGGGCAGGGGAGGAACCCGCTGCAAACCCGGAGCCGGCTTGCCAAAGGTCCACCCTGGGGGTTAGATAAGGCCATGAGCCTATCCTTGCGCGCCCGCGTGGAAAGCGAACTGCAAAGGTTAAAGCGGGAAGG
>NZ_CALLUR010000016.1:0-3849 GCF_938010445.1 uncultured Thermus sp. | reverse complement strand
AACCGGCCCCCTAAGAGTTCGATCCTTTCCCGCATGCCCAGGATTCCCAGGCCGGGCTGGGCCTGGGGAGGAAAGCCTTGGCCGTCGTCCTCCACCACCAGGCTGATCTCGTCCCCTTCCTGTTGCAAGACCACGGACACCAAGTGGGTGATGGTGATCGATACCCGCAAGTGCGTGGGCTGCCACGCCTGCACGGTCTCCTGTGCGGTGGAGAACAGGCTACCCCCTGGCGTGGTCTACCGTCCGGTGATTGAGGAGCAGATCGGGAAATATCCCGAGGTGAGCTGGCGGTTCCTGCCCCGGCCCTGCATGCAGTGCGATAACCCTCCCTGCGTACCGGTATGCCCGGTGGGGGCCACCTGGAAGCGGGCTGACGGCATCGTGGAGATCGACTACGACGCCTGCATCGGTTGCCGCTACTGCTTGGTGTCCTGTCCCTATCAGGCCCGCACCTTTGACTTTGGGGAAAACTGGACGCAGGATACCCCCGGCCAAGGGCATATGCCCTACGAGGAGCTCCCCACCTTTGAGTGGGGGGAGGTGCACGTGCGCAAGGAGGCGGTAATCCCCCATAGCCCCGTGGGCAATGCCCGGAAGTGCAGCTTCTGCCTGCACCGGATAGAGCATGGGCTTTTGCCCCAGTGCGTGACCACCTGCATCGGCCGGGCCACCTTCTTCGGGGATGCTTCCGATCCGGAAAGCCTGGTTTTCCAGCTCATCCATCAGCCCAATGCCATGCGGCTTAAGGAGGAGCTAGGCACGGAGCCCAGGGTCTACTACCTGGTCTAGGGGTAAAGGAGGTAAACGAGGATGAGGATGCGCGCTTGGGGTTGGATCCTATACGGGGTTCTGGCGGCCATAGGCCTTGCGGGGTTCATTCTGCGTTTCGCCACCGGCCACCAGCTGGCGGCGTATGGCAGCTATGTGCCTTGGGGCCTATGGGTGGCCGCGTACATCTACTTTATCGGCCTTTCGGCGGGGGCCTTTTTGCTTTCCGCCTTGGTCTATGTCTTTGGGGTGCGCAAGTTGGAGCCCATCGCCCCCCTGGCCCTGGTGGTGGCCTTGGCCAGCCTGCTCATGGCCCTCATCACCATCTGGTTTGACCTGGGGCATTTGGAACGCTTTTACTACGTCTACCTGAGGCCCAACTTCCGCTCCATGATGGCTTGGATGGTGTGGCTGTACACCGCCTATGGCCTCCTTCTTCTTTCGGAGCTTTACTTTGCCCTGAGGCGGCACCTGCCCCGCTATGCGGATCGCCGGGGAGTTACGGGCTTTTTAGCCCGCCTGCTCACAAGGGGCCGGAAGACCCCCTTCACCGAAGAAGAGATCCACCGGGATGAGGGGATTCTCAGGGTTTTGGGAACCATGGGCGTGCCCTTGGTTATTGCCTTTCGCGGGGGGGCGGGGGCGCTTTTTGCCACGGTGCTGGCCCAGGACCTCTGGCACAGCCCCATCTACCCCATCCTCTTCCTCACGGGGGCCCTCCTCTCGGGTGGGGCCTTGATGACCGCGGTGTACGTCTTCTTCTGGCCCAGGAAGGACGAACGTTGGCGGGAGATAAGCCTGCTTCTGGGCCGGGTGGTGTTGGGGCTCATCCTCTTTGACCTCCTCCTGGAGTGGGCGGAGTACTCCATCCCCATGTGGTATGGGGTGGGTTCCGAGTTCCAGGCCCTCTGGCACACCCTCTTTGGGCCTTTCTGGTACGTGTACTGGGTGTTCCATATCCTCCTGGGGGTGGTGGTTCCCCTCCTTCTGCTGCTGGCCTTCGGACTCCGGGGCCGGATTGGCGCCATCGGCCTTGCCAGCTTCCTGGTGGCGGTTACCTTCTTGGCCATCCGCCTCAACCTGGTGATTCCCAGCCTGGTCCACCCCAAGCTGGAGGGCTTGGTGCATGCCTACCATGACCACCGCCTCACCTTTGTCTACTTTCCCACGTGGTTTGAGTGGAGCGTGGTGGTCTTTTCCGTGGTCCTGGGCTTTACCGTGACCTATGTGCTGGTGCGCATCCTGCCCGTGATTGAGGGCAGGCTTCTCAAGGAGGTGGCGTGATGCTTTCCAGGCGGGAACTCTTGAAGCTGGGGGTGCTTTCCGGAAGCGGGGTCCTTTTGGGCGAGAAGGCCACGGAGCTTCTTTCCCAGGCCGAGGCAGCGGCCCAGAGGGCTCCCGGTTTCTACCCCTTGAACGATCCCGAGAACCAGATCTACTCCGTCTGTTTGCAGTGCAACACCGGTTGCCCCATTAAGGTCAAGCTCTACGAGGGGGTGGCGGCCAAGATTGACGGAAGCCCTTATGCTCCCTGGACCCTCTATCCCCACCTTCCCCTGGAGACGCCCTTGGAAAGGGCGGCCAAGGTGGATGGGGGGATTTGCCCCAAAGGGCAGACGGGCTTGCAGACCGTGTACGATCCCTACCGCATCCGCAAGGTCTTGAAGCGGGCTGGCCCCAGGGGTAGCGGCAAGTGGAAGGAGATCCCCTTTGCCCAGGCGGTGAAGGAGATCGCCGAGGGGGGTAAGCTCTTCGCCGAGCTCGGGGACGAGCGGGACTACCCGGGCCTGAAGGAGGTCTGGGCCCTTAGGGACCCGGAGGTGATGAAGGCCATGAAGGCCCGGGTGGAGGAGATCTGGCAGGAGAAGGACCCGGATAAGAAAAAAGCTTTGGTGGAGCGCTTTAAGGAGGAGTTTAAGGACCACCTGCACACCCTCATTGACCCCGACCACCCCGACCTCGGGCCCAAGAACAACCAGGCGGTCTTTGCCTATGGCCGCCTTAAAGCTGGGCGCAACGAGTTCTTCAAGTGGTTCTTCCAGAACAGCCTGGGTTCGGTGAACTTCCACGGGCATACCACCATCTGCCAGGGCTCCCTCTACTTCACGGGTAAGGCCATGAGCTACCAGCTGGCCTACGACGAGAAGAAGGGGGCGTACACCTGGACAGGGGGGGAGAAGTTCTACTGGCAGGCGGATCTCACGGGAGCGGAGTTTGTGATCTTCGTGGGGGCCAATATCTTTGAGGGGAACTATGGCCCACCCCTGAGGGTAATGAAGGTCACCCAGGGAGCGGCCACAGGAAAGCTAAGGTATGTGGTGCTGGACCCTCGAGCCCAGAAGGGGGTGGCCCACGCCGTCAAGTGGATTCCCACCAAGGCGGGCTACGACGCCGCCGTGGCCTTTGGCATGATGCGTTGGATGTTTGAGAAGGGGCGGTTTGATGCCCGCTTCCTCTCTGCGGCCAACAAGGGGGCGGCCAAGGCCCTCGGCGAGCCCAGCTGGACCAACGCCACCTGGCTGGTGGAGATAGATGAGAAAGGTTTCCCCGCCAAGCTCCTGCGCATGAGCCACCTGGGGATGGCTCCGGAGGTCCGCATCCTGGACGGCAAGGAGGTGGTCTTTGACCACCCCGTGGCCCTGGTGCAGGGCAAACCCGCCCCGGTAGACCCGCAGAGCGAGGACCAGCCCGTCTTCGGGGACCTCTTCGTGGACACCATCCTTAACGGCATCCGGGTGAAAAGCGCCCTCCAGCTTATCCGGGAGGAGGCCTTCAGCCGAAGCCTGGAGGAGTGGGCAAGCCTGGCGGGCGTCACGCCGGAGGACATCGTCTGGCTGGCCCACGAGTTCACCCGCCATGGCAAGAAGGCGGTGGTGGATATCCACCGTGGCGTTAGCCAACACACCAACGGCTTCTACAACGCTTTCGCCTGGATGGTCTTGAACGCCCTGATCGGCAACTACGACCACCATGGGGGGTCTGTGCGCCACAGCACCTACGACATCGTGGGCAAGAAGGCGGAAGGGCCCTTCTACATGGACAAGCTCCACCCCAAGAAGCTGGAGCCCTTTGGCATCAGCC